>CAZPZE010000688.1:0-1835 GCA_964590625.1 uncultured Solibacteraceae bacterium | reverse complement strand
ACAAGATGGACTGGAAGGCCGTGCTCGAAGCGCTGGAGAAGGACAATTATCAGCACAAGCTCGGGCTCGAAACGCACGGCGATGCGGCGAAACGCATGGAGCATGCGCATGCGTCTATGGAAACGATGCTGCATATAGTCGGCGATCTGAGTTAACGTGAGCAAGCCATTCGCGATTGCCTTCGGGGCGGCGGTGCTGGTCATCATCGGCCTGGTGTGGGGCGGTTTCATCTTTACGAAGGGGAACCATCTGGCTCCGGATGGCTTTATCTCGAATGTGCGGGCCCAGCAGCTTTCGCCGGACATGGTGATGATCGTGATCGATTTCGGGATCGTGAACGATTCGGACGTGCAGATGGTGGTGCGGCGGATCGATCCGTTCATCACGACGGCGGATGGCAAGGAGATACACGGCGTCCCGTATTCGGCGTCCGACATGGAGAAGGTTCCGAAGTTTTATCCGGCGCTGGGACCGATGATTCATCCGGACCTGCGGCTGCGGGGGACGATTGATCCGCACAAGACCTCGAACTTCATGATCGGCGCCGGTTTTGATGCGACGCCGGAAGTGGTGCAGAACCGGAAGAAGCTGACGCTGGAAATCGAGGATGTCACCGGGCCGGTGCTGGATCTGACTTCGAACTGAAAATTGGCGGCTCACGCTAAAATGAAGCCACCATGTCGCAGGCCACCGATCAATACGTCCAGCAGAATGAAGCGCGTTTTCTCGAAGAGCTGAAGGAATTCCTGCGGATTCCGAGCGTGTCGACGGATCCCGCGCATCAGAAGGATACGCATCGCGCGGCGGAGTTCGTGGCTGAAAAGCTGAAGGCGGCCGGACTCGAAAATGTGGAGATCATCGAGACGGAGCGGCATCCGCTGGTGTACGCGGACTGGCTGCATGCGCCGGGCAAGCCGACGGTGCTTTGCTACGGGCATTTCGACGTGCAGCCGCCGGATCCGCTGGAGCTTTGGGAAACGCCGCCGTTCGAGCCTTCCGAGCGCAATGGGAATCTGTATGCGCGCGGATCGGCGGACGACAAAGGCCAGATGTATTCGCACATCAAGGCCGTGGAAACGCTGCGCGCGGCGACGGGAACGCTGCCGGTCAATCTCAAATTCCTGATCGAGGGCGAAGAGGAAGTTGGCGGGATTTCGGTGGCGGAGTACGTGGCGAAGAATGCCACGAAGCTGAAGGCGGATGTCGCGCTGGTTTCCGATACCGAGATGTATGCGCCGGGGTTGCCGACGCTGAATGTCGGGCTGCGCGGGCTGGTGTACATGGAGATCGAGGCGCAGGGTCCGGCGCGCGATCTGCATTCCGGGCTGTATGGCGGGGCGGCGCCGAACGCCGTGTTCGGGCTGGTGGAGCTGCTCGCGAAGATGAAGAACGCGAATGGGCGGATTCAGATTCCGGGGATCTATGACGATGTGGAGCCACCATCGGCCGATGAGAAAGCGAGCTGGGAGCGGCTGCCGTTCGATGAGAAAGAGTACCTGGCGAACGAGGTGGGATCGACGGAGCTGACGGGCGAGCCCGGGTATTCGGTGTTCGAGCGGACGTGGGCGCGTCCGACGTTGGAGGTGCATGGGATCGCGGGCGGATTCACGGGCGCGGGCGCGAAGACGGTGATTCCGGCGAAGGCGGTGGCGAAGGTGAGTATCCGGCTGGTGCCGCGCCAGGACCCGGAACGCGTGGTGAAGTCAGTCGAAAAGTTCGTGAAGGAGAATGGGCCGCGCGGATTGAAGTTTGAGGTGCGCGTGCTGAGTTCGGGGCCGGGGCTGATGGTCAATACGGATCATCATGCGATTCGTGTGGCGGCGAAGGCGTTCAGC
>CAZPZE010000687.1:0-3870 GCA_964590625.1 uncultured Solibacteraceae bacterium | reverse complement strand
GAGCACGTTTTGGCTGTTACTCAGCGCGGGCGCGCAGTTCTGCGCAATCCGCAGCGCGGCGGAATCGCCGGTGAGCGAAACCGCGCTCGCCCAGCTTCCATTGCCCTTCATCGTGATGCGCGCGATGCCGCTGGTCAGCCCTGCCGGATTCGAACCCGTCGCCGTGAAGCCGAAATAGATGTTTCCGAAGCGGTCCGCCGTGAGCGGAGTCGAGATTTGAACGGAGCTGTCAAAGGCCGCCTTGTTTGCCGTATACCCGTTCGCGCCGCTCATCCCATAGAAAGCAATCTGGCCGCCGGGCCCCATAGCGGAATTCGGCAGATCGCGATAGTAAACCGTTCCGCCCGCGCCGGGATAGTAAACGCGCGTCCCGAGCGCGAGAGCAGGTCCGAAAGGTGGAGTCCACCCGGCGTTCGCCGGCACCGTGTAGTCCGAGGTCAGCGTATAAAGCGCCGCGCCGTTCGAGGCCGCGAAAACTTTAAGCTGATAACTGCCGTCCGCCGCGGTTACCGGAACCAGAATTGTATTCGCGGCCGTGATCAGCGGCGACCCATAGTGCACGAACAGCGGCCCCGTCCCGCCGCCCGGCGGGTTGAGATCCACCGGCGTCTGCCAGTGTTTCGCAACCAGCGGCTGCGCGGCAGTCGCCGAAGTGCCGGTGTGCTGCGCGTCGTGCGCATAGCCGTTCCACGGCACGTTCAGCGGCTGCGCCGCGAGGAAGCACGGAACGCCCAGCAGCACCGCGACCAGGGAAAACTTCATCAACTCCCGATCTTAACGCGGATTCGAATCATCGAACTTGATGTTGGAGCTCGCGTCGAACTTGCGGTAATTCGTGTACTCGGTGCGCTCCCGCGTGCACTCGGTGGTGTTGCGCGTGCAGCTCAGCCCATCGGAATCCACCGGCAGCAGCAGGTCCTGCCCCGCAATCGTGACAAACCCGTAATCCACCGCCGCTTCCGCCGTGTCGAGCGGAAAATCGTTCGCAAGGCCGCGCGCCGCCATCTCGAGCCGCAGCACCCGGAACGTCTGCTTATCGATCCAGACCGATCCGACATACGCCGGCTTCACGTCCTTCCCATCGGCGTGCAGCGTCCAGGAGGAATTTGCCTGCGCGACCGAATACTCATAGCGCCACGCTTTGCGGTCGCGGATGATCACGTCCTTCTGGTCAGTGAAATCCGCGTTGGTCGGATACGAAAACACGGCGAGCAGCATGTTGGCGAACTCGCCCTCGGACCACGACCCCGTCTGCTGCACATACTCCGTCGGCTTCCCGTTCACCATCGTGTTCGTGTAGTGCTCTTTGCCGTCTTCGTAGACCAGGTCCGTCGTGACCACGTTGAGCGCCTGCCAAACATAGGCTCTATGCGAATCGGGAGCCGTGGAATAACGATTCGTCACCCGCTTCACTACGTAATTCGGCAGCGTCTGCGAAAACGAAAACGCCAGATCGCGTGCCTTGCTGATGACGTCGTCATCGATGTGCGAGGCAACCGGCTTTGCCGCGGGCTGCGGCGCCGCTTGCGGAGCAGGCGGAGCAGGGGTAACCGGAGCAGGAGCAGCCGGTGCAGACGGCGCCGGTTCCGCCGCAGCAACTGGCGCCGAAACGGGCGCGGCCGCCTTCGCCGCTTGCGGGGCAGCCGCCGGCGCCTTCTTCGCCTCAGCCTTATCCTCCGCCGTGCCCTTCTTGTTCAGCGTGATCGTACTGCAGGTGTACTGCCCGTTCGCATCCCGAGTCGCTTCCACGGTGACGTGATCGCCCGGCTCGAAATCAGCCGGCTTCACCTTCCCCATCGTCGAAAGATATTTCGCCCCGGACGGAATCGCCACCGTGACAAACTGCGGATCGCCCGTATCGAGTGTCACGCTGGAAGTAGAAATCTCCCGGACAAGCCCAAAGAGATATTCCACACCGGCTGCGGAAGACGGCACAGCCGCCAGAAACAACGCGAAAAATCCGAGAATGGCGCTACGGAGCATCCGGCAACTGGACGTGCCCGCGAACAGCACGGTTGCCTGAATTATCTCGCACCGCTACCATTAACCCAGGTTCTTGAGCAGCGAAAGCACGCCCTGCGGCGCCGCATTCGCCTGCGCCAGCGCTGCAAGTGACGTCTGCTGCAGCACCTGCGCCTTCGTCAGATTCGCCGCCGCCGCGGCAACATCCGCATCGCGAATCCCCGCTTCCGCCGCCGAATCATTCGTGATCTGCGACTGCGCGAGGTTCGTCGCATACTGCAGCTTGTTTTCGCCCGCGCCTACCAGACCCTGCACCAGCCCCAGCTTCAGAATCGCCGCCGAGAGCAGACTGAGCGCCGCCAGCGCATTCCCGGTGGCGCTCGCGCTTGAGGAGGCCGCCGTCACCGCCTGCCCGCCGACTGCCGAAAAAAGCCCTGTGCCCGCCGTCGGCAGAGCGGTTTCGTTCACGCTGAACGCCGTCGCGCTCTCCAGCGTGATCGCCGTGCCCGCCGCGTCTTTCACGGCGTAAACTCCGCTCCCCGCCAGCGCCGAATTCAGCGCCGTCAGCGCGTCCGCCTGATTGTCGCCGGTCACCGATGAGAGCGAAATGTTGTACGTTCCCGTCGAATTCTGCACCGTGAACGTCTCCGTGCCACCCGTGATCGCCGGCGCCGCCGCCTGGGTCGAATAGTTCGAGCTGTTCACCGCCGTGCCCGTCGCCGATATCGGACCCGTGCCCGCCGCCGTCGTCGAAACGGTGAACACCGTGGACCCGCCGAACTGCAGCGTCCCATCGCTCCCGATCGCCGCATTGATCCCATATGCCTGCAGCTGGGTATTCAGGCTCGAAATCACCTGCGTTCCGCTCAGCCCCCCGCTGCCGCCGGAAACCGAAATCGTCACATCCTGATTCCCCGATCCCGTATTCAGATGGAACGTGAAGCTCTGGCTCGTGCCCGCCAGAAAAACCGACGCCGAATCGCTCAGCTCGATGGTGTTGCCGCTGATGCCCGTGCCGCCGACCGCCACGCTCGTATTGGCGACCCCGAGCGCCGCCGAATCGACAGCATTGTTCGCGCCGCTCAGATCCACCGAAATCTGCGAATCCGCCTGGCTCGCGCCGCCGCCGGTATAGACCGTCAGGTTCGCATTGTTGACGCCGCCGGTGTTCAGCCCGATGTTCGCCGCCTGCCGGTCGAGTTCCGCCAGAAGCCCCTGATATTCGCTATCGACAGTCGCCCGGCTTCCCTGGAACGTGCCGGACGCCGATTCCGACGCGAGTATCTGCAGCCGCCCCAGAATCTGCGAAATATTGGCGAGCCCGCCATCCGCAATCTGCAGCGCGCTGATGCCGTCCGTCGCGTTCTGCACCCCCGCCGTGAGCTGCGTGATCTGCCCCGCATACTGGTTCGCCACCGCGAGCCCGGCCGGATCGTCCGCCGACGAATTGATCTTGTAACCAGACGACAACTGCTCAATCGCCGTGTTCTGCGCCCGGCTGTTCTGCCCGATGAAATATTCCGCGTTGAGAGCGGCGACGTTCGTTTGAATCGAAATCGGCATAATGCATCCTTCGCCGGATCACTCCGGTTGCGCAGTGGAGAAGCAGCCGGCATGCCAGGAGCCGATTCCTTAGGTTCAGCAATTTACGCGCGCGGGGTCCGCCAGGATTTCGTCACTCGCCGCCGGAGAGCCAGGATTTTGGCGGCAGGTAAAATAGTGGTTGATGGGCCGGTTATCGCAGCTTTGCGCCGCGGGACTCGCGCTGTTGTGTGCGGGCTTGCTCACCGCCCAGCAGCAGAAAGTCGCCGGAACCGATTTTGACGCGCTGGTAATCCATCGAGTCCTCGACCTGGCAGAGCGGCTCGCTCGCGGGGAACGGGTCCGTATCGACGACAAGCCGCATCA
>CAZPZE010000686.1:0-2624 GCA_964590625.1 uncultured Solibacteraceae bacterium | reverse complement strand
CCCTTTTCCATGTCGCAGGTGCCCACCCCGCAGAACTGCAGCGCCTGCCTGATTTCGGCGAAATACGCAACCGCCTCATCGGAGGAGCGCATATCCGGCTCACTCACGATTTCGATCAGCGGGGTACCGCTGCGGTTGAGGTCCACATACGTGTAGCGCCCCGAGTCTCGGAAGCCTTCATGCTGGCTCTTGCCGGCGTCATCCTCCATGTGGATGCGCGTGACCCCGATCGATTTCGTGACGCCGTCGACCACGATATCCACGTGCCCGTGCTCGGCGAGCGGCTGATCGTACTGCGAGATCTGATAGCCCTTCGGCGAATCCGGATAGAAGTAATTCTTGCGGGCAAAACGCGAAACCGGGTTAATGGTGCAGTTGAGCGCCAGCGCGCCCCGCATCGCCAGTTCCACGGCCTGGCGATTCAGAACAGGCAGAGCGCCGGGCAGCGCCAGGCAGACGGGGCAGACATTCGTATTCGGCGACGCGCCGAAGGCCAGCGCGCAGCCGCAAAAAATCTTCGTTCGTGTGGCGAGCTGGCAATGCACTTCCAGCCCGATCACCGGCTCGTACTTCGCAATCTGTTCCGGCGAAGCCAGTTCGATATGGGCGGCCATCATGAGATCTTCTTCAGGATATCCGGGTCGCTCGGGCCTACGCGTCGGGCGCGATGAAGCGGACGATCACATAGCAGATCGCAGCCACGAAGGCCGAGCACGGAATCGTCAGAATCCAGGCGCCCACAATCTCGCGGGCTTTCCCCCACCGAACCGCCTTCCGGCGGTGGGAAGAACCGACTCCCGCGATGGCGCCCGCGATGGCATGGGTCGTCGAAACCGGCAAGCCGAGGAACGTGGGGAAGAAAATCGAGATGGCGGCGCCGGTTTCGGCGCAGAAGCCGCCGCGGGGCTTGAGACGCGTGAGGCCGGATCCCATCGTCCGCACGATGCGCCAGCCGCCGCTCATGGTGCCCAGCGAGATCGCAATGCTGGCCGCGACGATGACCCACATCTGGATGTGGTCGCCCTGCTGGAGTTTTGCGGCAACCAGCAGAGCGGTGATGATTCCCATCGTCTTCTGCCCGTCATTGGTGCCGTGCGCGCAGCTGAAAAGGGCAGAGGAGACGAGCTGCATACGGCGGAAGAATTTATCGGAACGTGCAGGCGGCGTATGCCGGAAAACCCAGTGCACGATCAGCATGAGCAGCCAGGAAAGCGCCATTCCGATCATCGGGGACAGGGCGATGAACAGAATCGTATTGCCCCATTTCCCCTCAACCAGCGCATCCAGCCCGCCCTTCGCGATTGCGGCGCCCGCGTATCCGCCGATCAGCGCATGCGATGAGCTCGAGGGCAGACCAAGCCACCACGTAATCAGGTTCCAGACGATCGCGCCGAGCAGCCCGGCCAGCACGAGTTCCGGCGTGACAATAGCGGGATCAACATAACCCTTGCTGATGCTCGACGCCACACCGGTGCCGAGAACGATCGCCGCAACGAAATTGAAAAAAGCCGCCCACAGGACAGCGTGAAACGGCCGCAGTACCCGCGTCGCGACAACCGTCGCAATCGAATTGGCGGAATCGTGGAATCCATTAATGAAGTCAAAAAACAACGCGACGAGCACGGTCGCGCCCACCAGGATCGGAATATGCATGGGTGCGTTAGCTGTTTTTCACGGAGACGGTTTGCAGCACGTCGGCGACGTCCTCACAGCGGTCTGTGGCGTTTTCGAGGAATTCGTAGATTTCCTTGTGCTTGATTACTGATATCGCATCCATGCCGGATTCGAAAAGATCGGTCACGAGACGGCGTACCAGCTGGTCCGCCGCATTTTCGAGGCGGTTGATCTCAATGCATTCCTCCTGCACAGCCTTGCCCACCCGCAGTTTCTGGATCGCGACCTGAAGCCGCATGCAACTGGCGTGAATGATCTGGGCGAATTCGAGCACACCTTTTGGGATCGGATCGATATGATACGCCGTCAGGCGAAACGAACTGTCTTCAATGGAATCGATCACGTCGTCCATCGCCGTGGTGAGAGAGTGCAGGTCTTCGGGATCAATCGGCGTCACGAACGTGGCATGCAGGCGCGTGAGGATCTGGTGCGTGATCTCGTCGGCATCGTGTTCGAGACGTTTAATCACTCCCGCATTGACCGACATAGCGCTTGCGCCGGCCTCGACGCCTTCACGCAGCGCCCTTGCTGCATCGTGCACCAGATTGGATTGCTGTTCGAGCAACTCGAAAAACTTCTCATCACGCGGGAAAAGATTCATGTCACTTCACAGAGTAACCGAATCGTCATAATGGCCTGACTGAGGCACGCGGTGGCACGGTGTGTCACGCGGTGGTCCAGCCAACTATGGAAATTGATACTATGCATAGAGCACTTTTCCGGAAAGGCAAGGTTTTGACAATGATCCGCAGACACTATGGCATCGCCGCGGCCGCGGCGATCGCGTTGTTCACCGGGGTTTTCGTTTGGGCGCAGGCCCCCGGCGGGCGCGGCGGCGCGCCGGCCGCTCTCAATCCCAAGGGGATGCATATTTACTTGTGGGGCGGCCTGAAAACCCATGGCGCTGGCCAGCATGACTATCCCCAATTCGTAGCCGACTGGAGCAAGAT
>CAZPZE010000685.1:0-1617 GCA_964590625.1 uncultured Solibacteraceae bacterium | reverse complement strand
AACGACGTTTCGATCAGCGGCGGCGTCGGCTCGGTGACCGCGAACGGAAGCCAGCAGGTCAGCCCGATCGATACAACCACTTACACCCTCACAGCTGCCGGCCCGAACGGCAGAACGACGGCCACCGCTACCGTTACCATCGCGGCGCCGCCGCCACCGCCCGTGCAGCCCCGGCCCACCAGCACCATGGGCACGCTCGAATCGCGCGTGGAGAGCGACCTGAAGGACGCGTTCTTCGACTACGACTCCGTCACCATCCGTGACGACGCGCACGCTGCGCTCCTCGCCGATGCCGACGCGCTCAAGCGCATCCTCAACGATTTCCCCAACGCCACCATTAACGTGGAAGGCCACTGCGACGAGCGCGGTTCGGCCGAATACAACCTGGGGCTGGGCGACCGGCGCGCTTCCGCCGCGCGCGATGTCCTTGTGCAGCTCGGCGTGCCCGAAGCGAAACTGCGCACGATCAGCTACGGCAAGGAACGCCCGCAATGCACCGAGGCCGATGAGGCCTGCTACCAGAAGAACCGCCGGGCTCATCTTTCCGCGGGACAATAAGAACAGGTATTTCAGAAGGAAGATATGCTCATGCGCTTCACACGATATGCGACCCACGCCGCGGTAGTCGGGGCAACGCTTCTGTCGCCGTTCGCAGCCTCGGCGGCGCCAAGTAAGGAAATGCAGGATCTCCAGCGCGATGTCGCCATGCTGTCCGATCAGGTTACGCAACTGCAGAAATCGGACGCGGCGGCACTGGCATCGCTCCAGACCACGGTGCAGCAGTTGATGGACAGCCAGGCAAGAACCAGCACCAACGTCAACAATCTGAATACGACTCTGATGCAGACGTTACGCAACGAGCTGAAGAACGTCAGCGATCAGATTTCGACGGTTTCCGGGCTTTCAGTGAAAATCGGCAACATCTCCGAAGATGTTGCCAATCTCGGCGGTACGGTGCGAGGCATTCAGGACACGGTCACGAAACAGAGCCAGATGATTTCGGACCTCGCGAATCAGATCAAGCTCATGCAGGCGCCCGCTCCTGCCCCGCCGTCGCCCGATGGCAGCACTCCCGGAGTCGCCGCCGCGCCTCCGCAGCCCAGCCCGGCAACCTTATTCGACAACGCAAAGACCGATCTTGATGCGAACCGCTTCGAAATCGCGCGTACCGGCTTCCAGAAGTTCCTGAGTCTCTATCCGAACGATCCCAACGCAGCCGCCGCGCAATACAACATCGGCAACTCTTACTACCAGCAGAACAATCTGGATGACGCCATAAAGGCCTATGACGCCGCCATCGAGCAGTACCAGGCGGATGACGCCACCACGCCCAACGCTTACCTTATGAAAGGCATGGCGCTGAAGAAACAGCACAAAAACTCAGCAGCGAAATTGAGCTTCGAAGGGGCGATTAAAGCTGCGCCGAAGAGCGATGCAGCGGCACAGGCCAAACAGCAGCTCACCTCGATGGGCTATTCGACGAAGGGCGCTTCGAAGAAGCCCGCGCGCTGAGCCTCAGACGATATGCATGCCGGCGTCGACGAACAGGATGTTTCCTGTTACGCCGCGGCTCAGGTCACTCGCGAGGAAAACGGCCGTATCGGCCACTTCGCCCGG
>CAZPZE010000684.1:0-1818 GCA_964590625.1 uncultured Solibacteraceae bacterium | reverse complement strand
GATTCCACAATAGCTGGAAAAAGGCGGTTGATCCAAACCAGGGCCCAGCCGATGCGCGGCGTGATCACCACGGTGCGCCGGTGTTCGATGCCCTCGACGATCGCCGCCGCGCATTCCGGCGCGGTCACAGCGAATCGCCTGCCCTTCACGACGGACGGGGGCGGCGCGGCGCCGGTTGCGTTCGTCTGGAAGTCCGTATCGACGTAACCGGGGAAAACGGCCATTACGTTCACTCCAGAACGCCGCAGTTCCATCCGCTGCGTCGAGGTCAGCGAAGCCAGCGCGAACTTGCTCGCAGAGTACATTGCGAGCCAGGGCAGGCTCATCTGCCCCGCGATGGAGCTGACGTTGACCAGCGTTCCTTTGCTCTTCTGCAGCCAGGGAGCGGCCAGCTGCGCGAGATGAAAGGGCGCGAAAAAGTTCAGTTCGAAGAGGCTGCGGGCGTCATCCAGCGGATTCGAGATCGCGCTGTAATAAGATCCGCGGCCCGCATTGTTGATGAGGATGTCGATTTTGCCGAAGCGTTCGATTGTTTTATCAATAACGGCCGCGCGCGACGCATCCTGCAGGAGATCGCAGGCGATCACGAGATCTTCGGGTCCGGCGACGGCTTTCAGTTTGTCCTCGCGGCGCGCGACGAGTGCGAGGCGGGCGCCGCGACCACGAAGAACGGCCGCGAGATGCGCACCGATGCCTTCCGAAGCGCCGGTAACAATGGCGATTTTGCCCGATAAGGATTCCGTCATTTCGGGATCGAAGGGCAATGATAGCACCGGCGATAGACCACGGTTCGGGGCGTCCGGTAAGCCGTCTCGTAGTCGCGGAGCCAGATCTTCAGCTCCGGATAGCGATCCATCGCGAGCTGCGGATTGAGCAGGCTCAGGCCGTCCACAATCCAGGCCGGTTTCGACGCCGTGAGCACCAGCCTGTTGACGGCAGCCCATTCGGGAATGAGCGACGTGCTCTCCGTCAGGTGCCGGTCGGCGGGGACGCCGGTGAGCGGCTGCGAATCCCAGAACAGCGACGCGGCCGCCATTCGTGTATAGGCGAACACGTCGGGCCGGTAGCCCCAGACGAAGAGCGTGTCGCCGGGCTGGCGATTGGCGAGGAGCCAGTCGCTGACCGTGCGGCTGTCGCGGTCCAGAATCGCGTCGGCCCAGTCCGGCTGCTGGTTTGTCGCGAGGAGGATATAGCGGGGGCCGAAGCGGACGATCGGGACGATGAGGGCGAAACCGGCCGCCAGGACGACCGCACGCCATCGCATGCCGGCGGACGATGCCCAGACGAGGCCGCATCCCGCGGCGATTGCAAGAACCGGCAGGAGCTGCAGGAAATAGCGATGAGAAAACCGTCCGCCAGAGGCGACGGCGACGCAGGAGATCGCGGCCCAGATGGCCAGCATCCGAGCGGTTTGGGTTCGTTCTTTCCACCAGAACGCGATGCAGCCGAGGACGAGCGCCACGTGGAAGCCGATCCAGCCGAGGCTGCGGCGGATGGCTTCACCGATTGTGGATGCAGCGGGCGGCGTCTTCGCGTAGATCGATCCCCACTTCCACACCTGTTCGAAGTAAGGACTCAGCGCGCCCTGCACGGCGAGCGTGACCGCGGCGACTGCGTTCGGGATCGCGAAACCGGCGAGCAGCATGGGGATGTCCCGCCAGGACCAGGCGGCGCAAGCGGCGAGAACGAAGATGCCTTTCGGATTGAAGAGGAACGCGATCCCGCACCAGCCGCCTGCAGCGAGCGGCTTTTTCCGCCACGCGCACCAGATGGCGAGGAGGTGCGGCAGGATGAGGAAGAAGTCCGGGGCGATGGGGA
>CAZPZE010000683.1:0-11464 GCA_964590625.1 uncultured Solibacteraceae bacterium | reverse complement strand
AATTCGCAGCAGAGATCCGGCGCGCTGGAAATGTCGTCCTGCCGTTTGCCTTCGTCTCGGCGAGCATGGAAACAACCGCCGGCGCATCGGCGCCGCCCGCCGCTGCGGCGATGCACATCCCCAACCCGCGCGGACTGTCGCTCGATCGTTCGCGCTGGTCGCTCAACGTTCCGGAGCCTGCTCTGCTTGCTGCGGCGGCCGGCAGCGGATCCATCCTCTGGACTCCGGATCCCGACGGTGTAACCCGCAGGCTGCCTCTCGCCATCCGCTACGAAGGTTCCTCCTGGGCGACACTCTGGACCGAAGCGGCGCAGTTGATCGAAGGCGATCACCCCGCCGTTTACCGCGGCGGATATTTCGAGGCCGGCGGCCTTCATCTGCCCGTCGACCGCTCCGGCAATTACGTCGTGAGGTGGCACGGCGACACGCTCACGTCTTATCAGCGCATTCCGCTCTGGGAGATGATCTGCTCGATTTATCCCACTCAGTGCGAGGCCTCCGTGAAGAAGCATCCTCCGGCGGAGTTCCGCGGCCGGATCGTATTGATCGGAGCCAGCGCATCCGGCAGTTACGAGGTGCGGCCAACGCCCGTATCGGAAACCGCGCCTGGCGTATTCACGCTTGCCACCGCACTCGACAACCTGCTGCACAATGACGCTGTCCGTCAGACGCCGCGCTGGCTCGCCTTCATTTTGGTGGCGGTGATGGCATCGTTGCCGGCCTGGGGAGTGCTGGTCTGGCGGTCGATTCTTGCTCCCCTCGCATTGGTCTCAGGTCTTCTTGCAACGTATACGGGCATCAGCTTCTGGCTTTATGCTCATTCGTTCTGGCTGCCTGTTGCGGGGCCTGTGCTGGGAGCATCCGTGTCGTTCACGGGCAATATGGTCTACCGTTATCTCACAGTTGACCGCGAACTCTCACGCACGCGCGGAACTCTGGAACGATACGTGTCGCCCCAACTTGTCGGATATGTGATGGACCGGCTCGATCAGATCGATTTCCGCGGAACGAAGAAGAAGCTGACCATCATGTTTACGGATATCCGCAGCTTCACCACTCTGACCGAGAAATCTGATCCGATCGAGCTTCTCAATCAGTTGAATGAGTATCTGGAGGCGATGACCGATATCATCTTCCGCTATGACGGCATTGTCGATAAGTTCATCGGCGACGGAATCATGGCCCACTGGGGTGCCTTCACGCCGAACCATCCGAATGCCGAACTGGCGGCCCGCGCCGCGCTCGACATGTTCAGGAAACTCGCCGAACTCAATGAGCACTGGAAGTCTGTGGGCAAACCGCCTCTCGATATTGGCGCGGGAATCAACACGGCTGAAGTGATCTTCGGAAATATCGGCACCGGCAAGAAGATCGACTTCACTGCGATCGGTGACGGCGTGAATCTCGCGTCGCGGCTCGAAAGCGCGAACAAAGAGTACAAGACCCACATCATCATCAGCAGCAGTACGCGCGCCGAATTGGGAGACAAAGCTCAGGTGCGCCCTCTCGGCAAGATCCTCGTGAAGGGTAAAACCGAACCCGTCGAAATCTTCGAACTGCTCGGGTTGGCAACAACGCCGGGTGTTCGCGAAGAGACGTTGCTCCCCACCCCCGTTGCTGCTACGTGATGCTGACCTGGCCTGGAAAGCGCCAGAACGCAGTCAACTCATCGCTCGTGCCGTTAAATTTATCGCGGTCGCAGCGTCCGATGCCCGGCATGTCGTACGGCGGCAGCCCCTGTGCGCCGTCCGTGTACTGCCACATCGTCCACCTCGGCCAGTTGACAGGGACGACGGCGGTCGGCCCGTACTGAGAAAGCCAAAGCCAGCAATTAGCCAGCACGGGGTCGGTCGACGTGCCAAGCAGTTCCTTCAGCAGTGAACCGCCGTAGATCCCCGGCCAGCGGCCCTGTGTTTCGTGAATGTGAGTCACGAACGCCCGCGCTTCTTCGAGCGTCATGGTTGGGCCCTGCGGGTTGTGCTCGAAGTCGAGAACCAGCAGTTCGCCGGGAACGGGTTTCACGAAGTCAAGAAAAAACTCAGCCTGGCTGACGCCGTCGCTCCCCGTGCCGAAATGATAGGCGCCCCATAGCAATCCTGCCACCTGCGCCGCCTGCTTGTGCTGCTGATAGGTAGGATCGCGATAGGTTAACCCCTGGCTTGCTTTGTGGAACACCCCGATAAGTCCGCCGCTCGCTTTGGCAGCCGCAAAATCCATCCCGCTGTTGAAATGCGAAATATCGATGACGGCGTTTGTTTCTGCCATTTGCTGCTGTTCCTCTTTCTCCAGGCCTGAAAAATTATGGATGATTATATACTCGCCACGCCACATACTCAGGAATTTTTAATCTATTAATGTATTGCCCATCACTGCCGATATTGCTGCAATTAATTACTCTGGAGTCTTTCTGATTCCGTGTTAAATCCTCCGGGGAGGAAAGTCATGTCGCAGGGGTTGGACAACCTGAAGCACATCGTAGTTTTGATGATGGAGAACCGCTCCTTCGATCACATGTTGGGCGGACTGAAGGCGAGAGATCCGCGAATCAACGGTCTGACCGGCACCGAATCGAATCCCGATACCACGGGTGAGCCTGCCCGGGTCCAGCCTCTGGCGGAGTATCAAAGCCAGCTCGATCCCGACCCCAATCATCACTTCGCCGCCGTCAACAAGCAGCTGTTTTTCGATACTGCCCCGGGAGCGGACCCGGCCATGAACGGCTTCGTTCAGAGCTATTTCGATCAGCGTCAGGACGTGGAGCACTCGCGCAAAATCATGTACTACTTCAAGCCCGAGCAGTTGCCGGTTCTCACCACTCTCGCGCAGAGTTTCGCGGTGTTCAACGGCTGGTTTTCATCGATTCCCGGGCCCACGATCTGCAATCGCGCCTTCGCCCACTACGGCACCTCGTTCGGCAGCGTCACCATGAACCCGTTCGTCATCAAAAAGCCGATCCTCAGCATTTACGATCGAATGCTGCAGGCCGGACGAACGGCGAAACTCTATTACTACGACCAGGCGAGTTCCACCATGGAGGTAGTTAATCTCCTGAGTAACCAGGCCGCGGTGTTCGGCTCTTATCAGCAGTTTATTGAGGACTGCGCCGCCAACCGCCTGCCGGACTACAGCTTCATCGAGCCGAATTATTCGGACCACGCCGGACCCGGAGGCGGAGAACTGCTCGCTTCCGATCAGCATCCGGATCACAACGTGGCGCAGGGCGAACGGTTCATCGCGGCGATATACAACGCCATTTTCGACAATCCGGATGTCTGGAAATCCACCGCGCTGCTCATCGTCTATGACGAGCACGGCGGCATTCACGATCACGTGCCTCCGCCCAAACTCAGTGCCGCGCAGAAAGACGGAAATACAGCTCCAGCGAGCGACACCGAAGGCGATCCGTTTCACTTCGACAGGCTGGGCGTGCGTGTTCCAGCGATCCTCGTTTCCCCGTGGATTAAGGCCGGCACGGTGATTCCGGGACCGGAGGACCCTACCGGGCTCATTTTCGAACACGCCTGTATTCCGGCGACCGTCACCGAGCACTTTCTTCCTGGCTACACCGGTCAGCGAACGGATCGCGAGAAGCTTTCCCCGTCGTTTCTGCAGTTTCTCGGTGACGCGATGCAGGATGACGATGACTGCCCCAGTTTCAGCAACTGAGAAGGAGAGCGAATGCCGAGGTCAAAGAGAATCATCACTCTGCCGAATGTGGAAGCAGGTTCGTACGATCCAGGCCGCCCACTCAGCAAGAACACCTTGCTGCTGAATCAGGTAATGCACTTCAGGAAGATCGAGCGGGAGCAAATGAACGAAGTCCATACGCCCGCATTGAGGGCTTACCGGAACATCGAGCCCGAACGGATGACGGAAGGTCAGGCGGCCGAATACATCCAGCGCATGACGGCGATACTCCATCCGAAAGCGGCAACCACCGGCGGGATGCGGAGCGAATGAGAATTGTACTCGGAATCGCGGCCCTGAGTTTCTTCTGCACGGGCGTATGCCTTGCCGGCGAGAATAGTCTCGCCGCGGATTTTCGCGGAGAAGCAGACCGCGCCAAATCCAGTTGCTCCGGATTTGCCTTCAATACGATCGCGTCCTGCGCGGAGCTGCTTTTCACGGATCATCCGCTGCATCTCGCCATCGGCAGCCTCGCGCCGGGAAACGGCTTTGGCTCCGGAATGGCCATGGTGGGCCACTGGACAACCACGAACTGGCGCAACACCTGGGACGTGGATGCCGTCGCCTCCTCGAATCTTTCATGGCGCGCCGGCGGATACATGACGTTCGTTTGGGCGAAGGTGGCTCCTCCATCGGTGCAGAAGGGGCGTCATCCGAAGACCGGTTCGCAGATCGATCTCACGCAGGAGCAGCCGGTCATCCACCTTTACGCCGAGTCGAATTCGCTCAACAGGCTGAGCTTCTTCGGCATCGGTCCATCGACAGCCGAAGCGGCAAGAAGTTATTTTGGAATGCGCGAGACCGTCACCGGCGCAAATGTTGTATTCCCCGTGCGTGTGCTCAGGCCATTGAACATCACTCTTCTCGGAGAAGGCAACGGGCGCTTTGTGGATACACGCAGCGCAAATGGCCTGGACTCTCCATCGATCGACCAACTCTACACGCCGCTGACCGCCCCAGGACTCTTCGTAAACCGCGGTTTCGCGCAGTTCGGCCAGGGGATCCGGCTGCAGCCGTCATTCGCAGGCGATCATATTCAGCTCGATTACCTGGTGAACTACCAGGAGTACGTGGCAAGCAAAAACTATTCCTTCCGCCGCTTCACCACGGATCTCTCCCATACTTTCCAGATCTACCAGAACCATCTCCCGCCGGCGCATCGGGCTATCAATGGCCCCGATGAATGTTCAGCATCGAAGAGCAGTCAGAACGACAACAGCAAAGATCTGGATTGCCCACGGTTCACGCGGGACTACGAGGGCAGCTTCCAGTTGCGCTTCTTCCTGAGCGAATCGATCATCCCCGCCGGCAATATCGAGCCGTTTTACTTCCAGCCCACATTGGGCGGCTCCGACATCAACGGTAATGCGATGCTCGGGAGTTTTCAGGACTATCGCTTCCGCGCGCCGAATCTGATGATGTTTCGCGCTGCGTTCGAGCACTCGATCTATAAATGGCCCGTGGGCATCGCGCTGATGGTGGATGAAGGAAAGGTGGCGCTGCAGCGGAGCGATATCGATTTCTCCCACCTCCAGCACAGCTACTCGGCCGGCCTGACGTTCCATGCGGGTGGCTTCCCGGTCCTCTACGCCATGTTCTCGTGGGGAGGGCACGAGGGCTCGCACACCACGGCTGCCGCGAATACTTCCTTATTGGGCGGCGGCGCACGTCCGCCGCTCTTCTAAGAAGCTTCCCGCCTCAAAGGGGGATGCCCGCTGCCTGCGCCAGACTCTCAATTCTGGCCGACGCCACTACTTCGTCGAGAAAGGCGGAGCCTGCGGGGGCGGCTGCGAACTTCGCGAATAGCCGTGAACCGCCGAACGCTTTCCTCCCATGCGATGCGCTTCATCACTCATCGGATGAACCCCGCTGGCGTCGATCCACCGGTTGTAGAAATTGAAAAGCGCGCACACGGTCAGCGCATAGTAGATCGCTTCATCCGTGTACCCCGCTTCGTGCAGCGCCGCGATATCCGCCGGCCCGATGTTCACCGAATCGTGGTTGACTTTCCGGACAAAACGGAAAAGCTCCTTCTCCTGATCCGAGAGTACGGACGTTTCCGGGTCCCGCATCACGGCCTCCACCAGCTCCGCGTTATTCAGCAGTTCCGCCGCGACCGCGGCGTGCGCCTTCAGTCAAAACGGGCAGTGATTGAGGCTCGACGTATAGGCTGCAATCAGCTCCCGGATGCCCGGCGAGAGCGGCGCTTCTTCCCGCATGATCTCCTGCGTGAAGCGCTCCAGATGCGCCGTGGCTTTCATCTTGAACGAGAACATGTGCAGGATCTGCGGATATTCCGCGCCTGCGTGAATCATCATGTCGATCGCTTTGCTGTAGTTGTCGTCGCCGCGATGCCGTTCGACATCCGCAAGGTGCATGGGATCCATCGTCAGCTCTCCATCTCCAAAATTATCATTGCGTTCTCACTGCCGGAAATCGTTGTCTGCGCAAGCCATCTGCCGCCGCGTGTCCAGACGAACCAGATCACCGCCTCCGTGAGCACCACGAACAACGCCCCCGCGAACTCCCGAACTCCCTGTGCGCGAAACGGACGAATCGATCGCCAGCCCCAGTGAGAACAGCAGAAAAGAAGCCTTTCGCGATGTGTTCTTCATAAGCGGCCTGCCCTTCGTATCTGGTTATCAGAAAACAGCTCGCCGGAACAATAGCAGAATTCCACTACCGGAGAACTGGCGGAAGTGCATGTGAGTCGAACACACCGTCGCCTCGAAGAGACGACCACCGGTTTTGAAGACCGGGAGGGTCACCGGACCCTATGCACTTCCGAAGATGCCGGCTATCGAAGCTGAATATGTCCCTTCGAAACGCCGGTTTCCGCCGGATCCACAACGCGCCCCACGATCGCCGCCCCGCATCCGCGAGCCACCAGAGCCGACGCAAGCGCGGGCGCATCCTTCGGCGCAACCGCGATCAGCAGTCCGCCCGAAGTTTGCGGATCGAACAGCAGCGCGCGGATGTCGTCCGGCACGCTGCTCGCTGGCGCGTCCGAAACCACACACTCCGCAAATTCGCGATTCGCCACCAGCCCGCGCGGGATCGCCCCCAGCCGCGCTGCTTCGCGCGCGCCTTCGATCAAAGGCAACGATGCCGTATCGATCTCGAGGACAACCTCGCTCCCCATCGCCATTTCCCGCGCATGTCCCATCAGCCCGAAGCCGGTCACATCCGTCATCGCATGCACTTCGAAATTGCCGCCGGTCAGAACTTCGGAGGCCTTGCGGTTGGGCGTGGTCATGGAACGAATCGCGTTCTCCACCCACGAATCCTTCGCCTTCCCCTGTTTCAGCGCTGTCGTGATGACGCCCGTTCCAATCGCCTTCGTGAGCAGCAGAATGTCGCCCGGCCGCGCGCCCACGTTGGTATAGACACGCGATGGATCAATCAGACCTGTCACCGCGTAGCCGAATTTGATTTCGGCATCCTTCACGCTGTGCCCGCCGATCACGGAACACCCGGCTTCCTGCATCACGGAAAGTCCGCCTGCCATGATGCTGCCGAGCGTTTCGAGATCGCCGTTTTCGGGAAAACAAACGACCGCCAGGCTGCTGACGGGACGTCCGCCCATCGCATACACATCGCTCAGAGCATTGGTCGCGGCGATCCGCCCAAACGTATACGGATCATCCACCATCGGCGTGAAAAAATCGATCGTCTGGACGAGCGCCATCTGATCGTTCAGGCGGTAAATACCCGCATCGTCGGATGTGTCGAAGCCGACAAGAACATTGGGATCGCTTTGCTTCGGGAGCCCTTCAAGAACTTTGCGAAGCGATCCTGGCGGCAGTTTGCTGGCGCATCCACCTGCTCTTACCTGTTGCGTAAGCCGGACCGATTCCTGTGTCTGCATTTTCTGAATGTACGATAGAATGGTCGCACAAAGCCCCCCGCACGCGATGACCTCCGGAGAGAATCTCCATCTGCTTTACCGCGAGCTTCCGTCTGTGGATCAGATCGTTTCTTCTCTTGGGCAGAACGGTTTCGATGCAGATCTGAGCCATGCCCGGAAAGTGCTCGCGGCGCGTCGTGTGCTGGACCGGCTGAGGAGTGAAATCGCGGCAGGCCGGCATACTGCCGATAGCCTGGCCGACGAGATTCGCGGCATCAACGCATCCCTGGAAGGCGCTCTCGCGGAGATGAAGAGCTATGAGCTTCTTCCTGTCATCAACGCAACCGGCGTCATTCTGCATACGAATCTCGGACGCGCGCCTCTCAGCCCGCGGGCACTGGCTCACATCACCGAAATAGCCGGCGGCTACTGCAACCTCGAGTTCGATCGCCGCTCCGGCCTGCGAGGTAAACGCGAACAGCTCATCGAAGAGCGCCTGCTCCGGGTTCTCTCCATGCGCGCGGAAATTCCGTATGACGATCTGAGCCGGAACTACGGCGCCTTCGTTGCCAATAACGGCGCTGCCGCGACTTTCCTCACCCTGCACGCCCTGGCTGCCGGTGGCGAAGTCCTCGTCTCGCGCGGTGAGCTGATCGAGATCGGAGGGGGTTTCCGGATTCCGGAAATTCTCGAACGCGCCGGCGCGGTTCTGCGCGAAATCGGCACCACCAACAAAACGCATGTTGACGATTACGAGGCCGCGGTCACAGAGAGGACGAAGCTCATCCTCCGCGTTCACCGCTCGAATTTTCGGATCACCGGCTTCACCGAGCGCCCGGAGATATCCCAATTGCTTCGCCTCGGGCGAAAGCACAATCTGCCGGTCGTGGAAGATCAGGGAACGGGAGCCATGCTTGCCTCTGGAGAAGAATCCACATTTCCCGGCAGCATTGCCGCGGGCATTGACGCTGTGATTGTCAGCGGCGATAAGCTCTTCGGCGGCCCGCAGGCGGGATTAATCGTAGCCCGGCGCGAGCTGATGAAAACGATCAGCCGGAATCCGCTCGCGCGCGCATTTCGCGTGGACAAACTGACGTACGCCGCGCTCGAAGCCACTTTGCTCGACTATGAATCGGGAACAGAAAACGGAATTCCCGTTCTGAGGATGCTGAGTCTGAAGCCGAAAGACATTCTCTCTCGCGCTGAATCGCTCGTCGCCCGCATCAGCGACGAGAAGCTCTCGGTCTCGATCCAGCCAGGGCACAGCGTCATCGGAGGCGGCGCCGCCCCCGGCGCAAGGCTCCGCACCCATCTCATCGCGATCACGCATCGCACCCGGAATGCTTCTGCCCTGCTGAAAGCGCTTCGCGATTCGGCGCCGGCCGTGATTGCCCGCGTGGTGAAAGATCGCGTCGTGCTGGATCTGCGCACGGTGCCGCCTGAATCCGATTCCATCCTCGCCGGCATTCTGAATTCCCTTGCCGCATGAGATCGATCGTCATCGGAACAGCCGGCCACATCGACCACGGGAAATCGGCCCTTGTCCAGGCGATCACCGGCACCGATCCCGACCGGCTGAAAGAAGAAAAGAAGCGCGGAATCACGATCGACCTCGGCTTTGCTCATCGCGAGGTGACCACCGGCGATGGATCCGCGCTGCAGCTCAGCTTTGTCGACGTGCCGGGACACGCCGGCTTCATCCACAACATGCTCGCGGGCGCTGCCGGCATTGATCTTGTTCTGCTCGTGATCTCCGCCGAAGAAGGAGTCATGCCCCAGACCCGGGAGCATTTCGTCATCTGCCGCCTGCTCGGTGTTCCCCGCGGGCTCGCCGTGGTGACGAAGACCGATGCGGTATCCCCAGAGCGACTCGCGAACGTGCGTTCCGAAGTGAGCCGTTTCCTCGAAGGCTCCTTCTTTGAAAGCGGACCAGAATGGCCGCTGGCGGTCAGCGCGCGCACCGGGGAGGGAATTCCCGAGTTGGTTCATTACCTGACCACAGTCGCGGGCGAGATTCAATCACGCGACGCCGATGGTTTCGTCCGTCTTCCTGTTGACCGGAGCTTTTCCGTTCGCGGATTCGGCGCGGTCGTAACCGGAACGCTGGTATCCGGCACCATCCGTCTCGAAGACAAATTACACCTCGAGCCCGGCGGGCGAAGTGTACGCGTGCGCGGCATCCAGACGCACGGAAGCCAGTATGAGCACGCCGCGGCGGGTTCGCGCGTCGCCCTCAATCTCGCCGGTGTGGATCACGCCTCCATCGCACGCGGCGATACCATCGTCACGCCTGACACCCTGACAGCCGTTGACCAGATCGATGCGGAGATCACGATGCTACCCGATAGCCCGCCGCTCAAACACGGCGCGCAGGTCGTCTTTCACGCATTCACCTCGGACACGCCGGTTTCCGTTCTGTTATATGGCCGCACAAGGCTCGAACCTGGCGCTGTGGCTCCGGTGCGCCTGCGCCTGCGCCGTCCCATCGTGCTGGCGCCGCGTGATCGTTTCATCCTGCGCTTGCCCTCGCCATCGGAGACGATCGCCGGCGGCGTTGTTCTCGATGCGCATCCGCTGGGGAAGCAGTCGCGGCGAGACGCCCTGCGCTGGCTGGAATCGCTCCAGCAGGCTGGCGATCCCGAATCGATTCTCGTGCGCCGTGTTTCGCGCAGGCACCTCGAAGGACTGGAGCGGTCCGTCGCGGTCAGCGAAATGGCAATGACGCCCGCGCGCCTCGACGTCATCATCAACCGTTCTGTGGCGGCCGGGAAACTCGCCTGGATCGGCGACTCGCGTCTCGTGCTGCGCGCCGATTACGATGCGGCATTGCAGCGCGTCGAGGCGGAAGTCGCCGCCTGTCACGCCGCTGAACCCACCCAGGAAGGCATACGGCGATCCGCGCTGCAAACCCGATGCGCCCTGCCCGGGCCACTCTTTACCGCAGTACTAGACGAACTGGTAAAGGAAAAAAATCTCCGGATCGCAGGCGACCTGGTATCGGCGCCCGGATTCGCAGCGAAGCAGAACGCAGAGGATCGCCATCTTCTCGACGCGGCCATCGCTCACTACGCGAAGGCAGGTCTCGAAACCCCCTCTCTCCGCGAAGTCGCCGCGGCACTCCGGATTACCGAACCCCAGGGACAACGGCTGCTGACTACCCTGGCCAAAGAAAGAGCGCTCGTCAGAATCGCCACCGATGCATACGTCCACGCGGAGAAACTTGCGGAGTTGCGCGGAAAACTAACGCCCCTTCGCGGCCGCTCCATCGGCGTCGTGGAGTTCAAGCAACTGACAGGCCTCTCCCGAAAGCACGCGATCCCCTGGCTCGAATACCTCGATCGCGAACGCATCACCCGCCGCGTGGGTGACACGCGACTGGTTCTCTGATTTCTCGCGGCTACCGTGTCCTAAAAACGCGAAAGGCCTCCGTAATCGTTCACGTTGAACGCTCCCGAAGGCCGCGCTGACTCATCAGTTCGACAGTCTCTTCGCTACGGAAGGTCCCACTTCCCCATCGACTGATAGCCAGAGGAGAGACCCTCGTGATCAATACCCTGGATGTAGATGGTCTTGTTCCCCGTAAAGTTCTTCAGGTTGACCCCCACAGTGATGATTGCGTTGTTGCCCGAACGGTAAGCTCCGAAACTCGTTCCAGAGATGGAGCACTGGCTGTTGCTGATTGTGCCCGTGCTTCCCTGTAATACCGAGGACCAGTTGGAACCCGTGTCGTCAGCGAGCGAAACCACCGCGGTGTCCAGATTGTAGTAGAACCAGCAACTGCCCAGGCCATTGAGAGTGGAGTTCAGCAGCAATCCGGCTCCTGCCAGATCGCTGCCGCCATTCGCGTCCGAAACCGTGTAGGTGAACGTGATGGAGCGTCCGCTGTTGACCGGAATGACGGAGACAACTGCCGGCGCCACGTTTGTCGTG
>CAZPZE010000682.1:0-4350 GCA_964590625.1 uncultured Solibacteraceae bacterium | reverse complement strand
TTCCAGGAACAACTCCTGCGGGTCGCCATGAAAGCGGCAAGCTTTACAGGCGGGGAAGCGGAGGAACTGCGGCGCGCGTTCGGCTTCAAACGTTCCGAGAAGCGCATGAAGGAACTGGAAGGCCGGCTGCGCTCGGGGATGACGGCGAATGGGATTGTCGGAGAGCCGCAGGAGAAGATTCTCAAGGCGATCGCTTCGTTCGCGATGTTCGGATTTCCGGAATCGCATGCTGCGAGCTTCGCGCTGCTGGCTTATGCGAGCGCGTGGATTCAGGTGCATTACCGGGCGGCGTTCACGTGCGCACTGCTGAACAATCAGCCGATGGGATTTTACGGCCCCTCCACGCTGATCAAAGACGCGCAGCGGCATGGGCTGCGAATGCTGCCGGTGGACATCAACCGGTCGGGCGCGATTTGCACGCTGGAACCGCCATGCGTGCGGCTGGGGTTCAACTATGTGCGAGGGCTGAATAAGAGCACGGCGGAAGCGATTGCGGCGCGGCAGCCATATCGGGATATCGTGGATCTGGCGCTGCGCGTTCCGGAATTATCGAAAGCGGATCTGGAAACGCTGGCGGCGATCGGCGCGCTGAATCCGATCGGCGCAAAACACCGGCGCGATGCGCTGTGGCAGGCGTCCTGGCTCTCGAAGCCCGCGGCGGAATTGCTGGAGGAATCGCCTGAGCCTGTGACGGAAGCGCCGTTAAAGCAGATGACGCTCGATGAGCGGCTGATCAGCGATCATGTGGGCGTCGGGTTCACGATTGGGCGGCATCCGATGGCGCACCGGCGTGCGGAGATGGATCGGTTGCGCGTGGTGCCGGCGGCGAAGCTCGCGTCGGTGCCGAATGGACGGGTTGTCCGGGTGGCGGGGAACATCATCGTGCGCCAGCGTCCGGGGACGGCGAACGGAATTCTGTTTCTGAGCCTGGAAGACGATACCGGGATTTCGAATATCATCGTAAAGCCGGAGCTATTTGAAAGCCAGCGGCTGGATATTCTGGCGCATCCGTGGGTGATGGTGGAAGGGAAGATGCAGAACGTGGATAATGTGATCCACGTGATGGCGCGGAAATTCCGGCCGCTGCCGAATCCGCTCGCGATCGGGCAGGGGTCGCACGATTTTCATTAGCGGGTTACTTTGCTCGTCTCGAGGTCCAGCGTGATCCGATCGAACTCGTTGACTTTACCGCCTTTGGCAACTTCATAGAAGGTGAGGACAACAGACACGCTGTCCACCTGCACCTTCAGGTAGCCGTAGCCTTTGAACGACTTATCGAGTGAATGGTCGCCCGTTCGCGGGAAGGGTTTGGGGACGCTCGTGCCGAGACCGCGGCCGCCGCTTCCCACCACAAGAAACGGGATTTCCATCTGCTTGCTGTGAAACGTGATGAACCTGGTGTAGGCCTGGTAATCGTGCGAATGGGCCGCAAGAACCACATCCGGCATAATTCCGCTCTGCAGACAGATATCGTCGATCTGCACCAGCATGTCTGAACTCGAGCTGTGAGTGCCGCCGCTGAATGGCGGATGATGAACCGCGAGGAACAGCGCTTTCTGCGTCCCGTTCTTCCGATCTTTGGCGATTTGAGTCAGAGTTTTCCGGAGCCAGTCTGTTTGCTTTGTTCCGATCTTCGGCGCCGAGAGATAGCCGGGGTTTTCCGCCACATTCGAATACAGCCCGACGATGTCGGCGAACGGCGTATTCAGCAGCCAGTAGACACCGGGCTGAGCGATCATCTGCCGGTAAATCGTGCCTGCCGCGGGTGGGACGGTCGGAGCGCGGTGGACGAAATTCTTTTGAAATGCTTCGAGTGTCTCGTTCTGACCGGTGGGTTTGCGGTCGAACCGGAAGAGTTCGCCATCGTGGTTACCGGGGATGGCGATGATCTTGCCGGGATAGGTTTTGTAGGGAACGTAGAACTGTTCGTGATAGCCGGAGTCGGTGTTGTCGTAGTAGTTCACGTCACCGAGGTGCAGAAAGAACGACGGAGAGTCGGCCGGATGCGCGACGTCATAATCGTTCGTCATCGCGTCGGCGACGTACTCCTGCATATCTTCGGTAGAGCCGCCGGCGTGGCCCGTATCGCCCACAGCGTGGAAGACTATGCAGCCGCTGTTAGCGACGTCCTGCGCGCCTTGTGCTCCGATGATGTCGTCAAGCGACATGGTGGGCGGATTCCGGATGGGCGCGGGGATGGGAAGCAGCGTGTCCTCGATGTGGTCGGTCATTCGCTTGCCGACGCCGGGGACGGTGGCGCGGTCTTCGACGGGAGTGGTAGTGAAGAAGGGGTGTGCGAAGCGGTAGATGGAGGTTTTGGGTGTTTTGGATTTCGCCTTTGCGCGGGTTTTCTTCGCTTTCGCGGACTTCTTTTTCGTCGCCATAAGTCCACATCGTAACCCGAAATCTCAGGTAAGATGCCGGATAATCCAGCCCATTAATGTAAACATCCGGTGACCGGAGTGGCGCGCGGCGTACGGCTCAGTCCTTCGGCCGGCGCATGAACTCGCCTATACCGCTGACCAGTTCGGCGATACGCTTATCGAGAGCGATCCCGCGCTGCCGGTCCTCTTCGCGCTGGATCTGATAGCGCCGCCAGTGTTCCTCCTGCTCGGCGACGAACTTTTCGTGTTCGGCGACGAAAACCGCATGGTCGGTCATCAGCTTGACGTGGCTGGCTTCAAGGCGATCGAGGCGCGGATTGGAATACCCGTTGGAGTCGGCCATAGGCTTCACCTGTCAATATACACTCCATGGGCCCAGTGCGCCTGTTGCCGCCCGGCAAACTTCCGATAACACATATTATGTAAATTTCTTTCTGACGCTCGAATCAGCACATCGGCTTCGTGATTGCTTTACCTTCCAGGACCGCGGGGGCGTCCCCGCTTACTCATCAGAAGGGGTTCTCACAATGTTCCGATCATCGCTGGCGCTCTTCGCGTTCGCCGGGCTGTCTGTCGCCGCGACCAACACGTACATCGTCGGAGGGACCGGCAGCGGCTACTGGGGATCGCAGTCGTTCACCGAAGCCAGTTTCGAGTTCACATTTACCGCGGACACCACGACTTTCCTTCATGGAACGCCGTGCTGCGCGTCGGTCTATACGACACCTTCGGGAACACCGGCATCCGTAACCGTCAACGGCTTCCCTGCCGCCACGCTGACCGGCGACCAGGCGATCTTCGTCAACAATACCACCAGCACGGGCGGCATCTGGCACTACAACGATCCGGAGTACCTCACGGTGACCAACAGCCGCTTCGCCACTAACGACCTGAGCGTCCCCATGGAAGGGTATGTCATCACAGGTACCGACTACTCCTATGCCACGCCGATGCCACTTTCCACCGGCGATTCGCTGTATTTCACATCAGTGCATGACGTCTACTTCTACGCGCATCCAGGAATGCCGAGCGGCCAGCCCTCGGCCGTGTCAGTCGCACCGAGTTCCAGCACCATGTCCGTGAACGCGACGCAGACGTTCCAATTCGTCGTCTCGGATACGGCCGGCGCATCCGATCTGAGCGGCCTCGACATTCTCTTTCAGGATTCACCGAATTCGCCTGCTGCCTGCTGGCTTTACTATCAGGTATCGAGCGGAACGCTGGCCGCGTACCACAGCGGCAACTGGAGTTCGCCGGTCCCGATCGGCGCATCTGGTTCCACGATTTCCGGCGACGCCTGCACCGTAGACACGACGGCGGTCACAGTGAGCACTTCGGGCAGCAACCTGACATTCACAGGTCCCATCCAGATCACGTCCGCCGACAACACCAACTGGCCGATCTACCTGCAGGCGATTAACAACCAGAACACCACGTCCGGATATGTTCAGGTGGGCAGCGTGACCGTCGAAACGGCGGGGGCGCAAAGCTTCGCGCTGACCGCCAAGCCGGCCGAACCGCAAGGGACACCCCTTGGATCGAGCGCGGAATATACGATTGACGTTCAACCGGTTGGAGGGTTCAACGACACCATCACATTCAGCGGAAGCTCGACGCCCAGGCACACAGGCAATTCGTCCCAGCTCTCGTTCAGCTTCAATCCGCCGGCGCTGCAGGGCTCCGGAACA
The DNA here is from genome assembly GCA_964590625.1 of uncultured Solibacteraceae bacterium. Lineage (GTDB taxonomy): Bacteria > Acidobacteriota > Terriglobia > Bryobacterales > Bryobacteraceae > BOG-234. The sequence goes on along the minus strand of CAZPZE010000682.1, from coordinate 278 downwards.
ACGCATCTGACCGTTTCCAGTTCGACTTCCGACTCGCCCGATATCTACGACATCAAAATCACGGGCACGTCCCAGTCGGTCACCTCAACCACCGGCGCGGGGCCGCTTGAGGCATCGAACGTTCCTCCAACGGATTCGATTTCTCCGAACACAGGCGCGGGCTCCAGCCAGACGTTCGCGATCCAGATGACGGACCGTATCGATATCCGCGGGGTGAATCTGCTGATCTCGCCATCGCTGAGCGGTCAGAACGCCTGCTGGATCTACTTCGATGGCAG
>CAZPZE010000681.1:0-6942 GCA_964590625.1 uncultured Solibacteraceae bacterium | reverse complement strand
TCAGACAGGTGCGCCAGGCGCTGATTCAGTGTTTCGCGTTCCTGTGCGCTCATCGTTCTGGGAGCGGCTGGCGTCGCCGGGCGCGGAGTCTGCGCCACAGGCCTCGCGGCGGGCGCCGGACGCGGCGCGGGAGTGGATTGTGCGGGCGGTGGGGGCGGGGGCGTCGCTTTCGCGCTCACCGGCGCGGCCTTATGGCACGCCGCCGAAAAGAGTATGGCAAACCCGCAAAGGGACAACACTTTTATGGACAAGGTGGAAAGACCTCCAACTTCATCTCAAGCCATGAAGGGGTGGGAAACCATCCCCTAAATACACCAATTTTGGCCGCTATCGTCCGCTCAGAAATCGGGCGGTTTGTTCCGGATTCTGTACTTCGCCACGCGCTATCGCGAGCGCCAGATCGCCGATTCGCAGCGCTGTAATTTCGTCATCTAACACCATTGGATTCTGTTCATTAGGGAAATGAACCAGGAGTGGGACATGGGGGTCTGTGGGCTGCACCAAACGCGCCGGATGGTCGGAGGTGAGGATCACGGCAGTGTGCGATTCGAGCCCCGACCGACGTAAGGTTTCCATCAGTTCCTGCATCGCGCGGTCCACGTATTTGAGTTCGCGGAGGTAGGCGTCCGCTCCGTGCTCTCCGTCGAAGTAAGGTGGATGCGGAACGTTGAAGTGAACGTACCCGAATCCGAGCGCGGGGTCAGCCGCTTCACGTTTGCCGGCAGCGATCAGCGCCTCATATTCGGCGAGGTGGCGTTCCGTGACGAGCGAGCGGCCGAAGAGTGAATAAGCCTCGGTCTCGAAGAGCATTCGCGTGGCGTTCGCCGCAGCGATCAGAGGCCCCGAGCCGATACTCGTCGCCTGATCATAGCGAACGTCCCAGTAGCAGCCGGTGAGTTCGGATGCGAACACCCGGCAGTACGGCAGATACCAGCCCGCCGCGGCGGCGTTCCAGCCGAGTTCACGGAATCGCGCGAAGATGCTCTCGCCTTTGCCGAACTCTGCCTCACTGCGGTCACCGAAGTAGAGATGCTCGGTGGCAGGAGTTTCGATCTCCGCGCTCGCGACATTTTTTCCGTAAAGCAGCGAAGGGATCGCCGCGGTTGTCGCCATATCGACCACCGGCACTCCGGTTTGCGCGGCGAGCGCGCGAGTCGCGGCGAACGAGCGCGACTCGAGATCGAAAAGTGTGGGGACCGGGACCGCCTGATCGGTGTTGCGGAACGTCAGCCGTTGATCCAGGTCGTCGAAAACGATCCAGAGTATGCGGGTTTGTGGACGGCCGGGCAGCGAGCGTGCGAGCGGAGGATCGGGCGGCAGCGGCGATGGCCGGCTGAGGTAATAGAAGGGAACGAGGAAGGTGATGGCGAGGCAGGGAAGGGCGGCGAGCATCAGACTGCGCACCGAGCGCACTGCCGCGTCCGGAAAGCGGAGCATCCAGATTGCCGCTGCGCAGAAGAGAACCGCTACAGAGGCCGCGACGAGGCGCATCGAAAAATAGTGCGCGATCTGTGCCCGCAGGAATGCCGCGCCGAGCAATAGAAGCGCGACCGCGCCGACCGGCAACAGCCGCCGCACCAGCCCCGGCATCTTCGGCGCGGCGCGCATCACGCCGAACAGAACAAGCGAGAGCAGCAGCACGTCCGCCACGAGCCCGAAGTAAACGCCAAAACCTGGCAGCGTTTTCCGGTAGAACAGCTGACCGGCGCCGCCGGGAATCAGATCAGCCCACGCGCGCAGGTAGACCAGATTCGCCAGCGAGAGCGCAACCGCATAGTCGCGCCGCATCTCACGCCTTCCGCCGCAGAAGATAGATCGCGCGGAATTCGGCGCTTTCGAATTTGCAGGCAATGTCGAAATGCACGCCGGCGCATTCCTCAAACACCGCGCTCGTTTGCCATTCGTGGAGCTCTTCGCGGCCCCGTGCCAGGCGGCGGAACATCGGATCTTCCGGCCCCACGTACTCGATGACCAGCCAGTGGGTGGTCAGCCCCGCGGCAGCTTCGAGAATCTGATCGAGGGGAATCCGCTCGCCTACGAGCAGGTGGTGCGTGACCGCCAGCATCAGGACGCAATCGAAGTGACTGGCGGCGCGGTCGAGAAAGCCGGCATGCTCGCGGCCCCTCCATCCGGCGGGCGGCGTGGGACGCGCGAAATCCACTACGAGCGGCAGCACATCAGCCCCGGCAGCCGACGCCGATCGCCACACTGCCGCCACTGTTTCGGGATCGCTGTCGATGGCTACCACTCGCGCGCCCGCTTTCGCCGCCATCAGGCTGAACTCACCGGCGTTCGCGCCGATATCGAGCACGCGCTCCGGCTGAATTTCATCGAACGTCTTTGCGAGGAACGCGCGCCGCGCCTCTCTTTGCGCCGCGGTGTACGAAGGGCACTGCTTCTCGTACCCGGACCATGCCGTTGTCCGCGGCGCGGGCGTGAGCTCTTCCATTTGGTTTCGAAACGCGCGGAACCGCCGGCTCAGAATGAATTTCGCCTCGCCGGGATCGCGTGCCTCCCGCACCCGGTACAGATCGGCATTTTCAAAGCGGGCCGCGCGCGAAGGCAGCGTGACGAGCCCGAGATCCGGCGGCAGCCAGCGGCGCAGCGAGGGCAATCGCTTCACCGCATCCTCCGGCGCCAGCCCGTCGCGGTGGAACAGAAACATCTCGTGAACGGGCGCGCCGGTCCTCTGGTGCAGGAGCAGCGGGATTAAAAATGTGCGCGCAAATTGCGCCGCGGCCCACCAGATCGGATCGAGCGGAGTGCGCTCCTGGAGCGAAAGGACATCGATAAAAACCGCTGACGGACCGCGAAACAGGATATTGAGCGGCGTCGCGTCTTTGAGCCGGAGATTTTCCTCCAGCAGAGCATCGGCCAAATCCAGCGTCAGCATGCCCGCGGCGTGCAGCATCGGCGCCGGCCATTCCCAGGGGTAACTGATGAAGGGAATTCGCGGATGCTCGACGACAACCGGATTGGCTTCGACCTGTGTTGTGGCAACGGCGCGGCCCTGATCCACAAACCGCTGGATCGCCGGGGACTGAAGCCACGCGCGCAGATTATCGAGGCCTTCCGGATTAACCGTGCGGAGAACGCGATCCGCCGTGACGGAAACCGAACCAGCCGGGTCCCGGAAGGAAGCCGCCTGGCTCACCTGGATTTCCGGTTTCGCCCGAAGAATTTTTTGACCTGATAGACGATGCCGAGGAAAAAGGCGCCCGCCAGCTGCCAGAGCAGCAGTCCGCTACCGGGGTCGGCGTACATCAGTATGGCGGAGCACGGAGCCATTCTCTACACTTTACTGCGTAGTCGCGGCTAATACCAGTTCCAGAGGTCTATCGGTCTCCGAAATGGTTTCCGGGCAGTTTTTCTTCACGACATTCCAGAATTGCCGGGCCTGAGCGAGATTCTCTTCCGGGGTGTGGCCGGGCAGTTGCTCGAGGAGGTCCTCCGGCGGATGGCAGGCGGAAGCGCGATCTGTCACCAGCTGCAGAATGTGCACGCTCCGCTGATAACGCTCGCGGTCGCTCAGTTCCGGACGCATTGGATCGAGCCGCAGAATCTGATCGGTCAGATTGAGCCCTTTGCGCAGCGCGGCGTCGCCTGGATGGAGGCGGATCTGAGCGCGGTAGATCTCTTCGGCGCGGACCGGCGAGCCCGCGGTGAGGAATAAATCCGCGAGCTTCCGCTGCGTTGCCGTATCGGTTGGGGCTTCCGTCTGCAGGGGCAACAACTCGGCCAGCAGTTCCTGCTTCTGATTGCGCTGTACCAGAAGATCGACCAGTTCGAATCGAACCTGCAGACGGTGCTGCTCCGCACCAGCAGCGTTCCATTGTCCGTAGATGGCACGGTGATAGTAAAACTCGGCGGAGGGGAAGTCCCCCTGCTTCACGAAGACGCGCGCGAGCGCCAGATTGGCCGCGCCGTCCATGGCGTTGGTCCGCAGCAGATCCTCGAGAGTCGATTCCGCTTCATTCAGGCGGCCCGCGGTTCGAAGCGCGCGGCCGAGTTCGAGCGTGTATACCGGATTGTCGCGTTGATTCGCGATCGCCGCCCGGAAGGATTCAATGGCGTCATCGTACTTTCCTTCGCTCATGAGACGCTGGCCCTCATTGTTCAGCCGCGCCGCTTCGAGCGCGGTCTCATGGCGTTCCGTTTTCGCGAGGACGGAGTCGATCGTGATGAACGCCATTCCCGCCAGGATGGCCAGCAGGATCGTTCGGATCGGGTGGATCATTTGTTCCCCCTCGCCGCGAACCCATAGGCCGTCAGCACGTCATCCAGCACCACGATCCCCATCAGGTCATGCAGGTTCGCCCGGCTGACGACGGGCAGCACATTGAGCCCACTCGATCCCATGCGCTCCAGAACCACCGGCAGCGGCTGATCGGGATGAACGTGCGGAAAGCTTTCCGGCTGTTCCAGAAGCTGGCCGAGGGTGGAGTGCTGGCTCTCGAGCGAGACAGCTCGCGCGAGGTCAGCGTGACGGATCATGCCTTTGAACCGGCCGTTATCGGAGACCGGCCAGGCGTCGAAAGGCGAATCCTTCAGTTGCTCGATGGCGTCCGCTACCGGCAGCGCGGCGGGGAGCACCGTCGGGTCCTTTCGCATCACCGTGAGGGCTTCACCGAGCCGCGTCTTCGAATGCGTATCCGGCATGTGGATGCCGTCCTGCTTCGCCAGCGCCTGGTAGATCGGCAGGTGCTGGAACTTTTCCGAGATCATGTAGGCGAGAGTGTTCGAGATCATCAGCGGGACGATGATCGAGTAATCCCTCGTCAGTTCGAAGATCATGAGCACCGAAGTGAATGGCGTTCGCAGGATACCGGCGAACGCCGTGCCCATTCCAACCAGGGCGTAGGCGCCTGGCCCGGCGGTGCTGGCCGGAAACAAAGTGTGGGCGATGCCGCCGGTCAATGCGCCAATCATGGCGCCGACGAACAGGCTCGGGCCGAAAATGCCGCCCGCGTTGCCCGACGCATACGACGTCGCGGTTGCCACGATCTTCAGCACGGCCAGTAACGCGACCGTCTTCAGCACCGCGTCACCGTTCAGCACGCGGTCCACGAAGTCATAACCGACGCCCATCACGTTCGGCAGGAAATAACCCATCAGCCCGACGGTTAGTCCGCCGACGGTGGGCTGCAGCCAGACGGTGTGCCGCGGCATGCGGAGGAAGCGCTCGCGGAGCCCGAGAAGCGACTTGACGAACGCCACGGATCCAAGGCCGCCCAGCACGCCGAGCACACTGTAGACGATCAGTTCGCTCGGATGCACGAGCCGGTAGGCGGGCACGTGGAACAGCGGCTCGTCGCCGAGGAAGTAATGCAGCACCATCCACGAGGCGGCGGAACCAAGGGCCGCGGTGCCGAGCACGGAGGCGTGCATATCCCCCATGATTTCTTCGAGCGTGAAAATGACGGCCGCGATCGGCGTGTTGAACGCCGCGGCCAGCGCCGCCGCGCATCCGACCGGCAGCAGCGCCTTCACCTGCTTGCGGCTCAGCCCCAGATTGCGTCCGAGCATGGACGCGATCCCGGCGCCCACCTGAACGGAAGGACCTTCGCGGCCGAGGGCGATACCGCTGGCAAGGGAGATCGAGCAGCACAGCAGCTTGCCCGCGACGGTCCGGAAGCGGATGAAGCCATCGTTCACCATCAGGGCGAATTTGGTCTGAGGAACGCCGCTGCCGCGAGCGAAGGGAAAATACTCAGCGAGAAGGAAGCCGGTGAAGAGAGAACCGAGAGTGGGGATGAGGATGCGCCGCCATCCGGCCACACCGGCGGGATACATGCGTGCCGCGAGGCGTCCGGTAACCAGAATGAATGCCACGGTGACGAGCCCCACCAGGATGCCTACGCCAACGGCGAGCACCATCGTCATCTGGTTTTCCCGATCGCGGAATTCGTCGATCCACTGCCGGATTCGGGAGGTAAGCGGTTCGGTTTCCGCCATTGTATCTTTTCGACAAAAAAAGAGCCGGCGCCCGCCGTGACGGGCCCGGCTCTCTTAAACTTACCGCAAATCAGCTGCGGTTCGTCAGAATTCCAGTCTGGCCGAGAACGCCATGATACGGTTCGAGCCCGCCACGGTGTTCGTCAGGAGACCGGTCGCATTCAGGTTCGAGACCAGATTGGTGGTCGGGTTGAACTGAATGCCGCTGTTTTCCGCGTTGAATTCCGGATGGTTGAAGGCGTTGTACGCCTGCGCCTGGAATTTCAGCACACGCTTTTCGCTGCCGAGAGGAATGACCTTGGTCAGCGTCATATCGAAGTTGGTCACGAGGGGATGGCGCAGAACGCCGGCCCCGCCGCCGAGGTTGCCGAGAGCCGGAGGCCCGACGATCGAGTTGTTGGGTCCCGTCGCCAATGCGGGCATGGCAAAGACCGTGGGGTTGAATGTGCGGCCCTGCATCACATTCGAGTACGGATCCCCGATCACCTCGCAGCGCGGGCCGACGTCCGGTGTTCCGGTATAGCCTCCGGTGACGCCCTTGGAACCCTGCGTCAGGCTGCATCCGGGGTTAAACGGCGCGCCGCTGATCATCGAGGTGATGCCGGAGAACTGCCAATTGCCCAGCACGGCGCCAATCGGCTTGAACGCGAAATATTTCCCGACATTCGGAAGATTGTACGTGTAGCTGACCTGCAGGTTGTGGGTGCGGTCATTGCCGTTGAACCCGTAGTTCCACTCATCCTGATTCGCGATCCCCGGCGTATAGGTCGTGCGGCCCATCGCCTTCGAATACGTGTAGGAAATCGCGAAATTGAGACCATGAGTGAAGCGCTCGTTCAGACTGGCGGTCAGCGCGTTGTAGTTCGAGTGTCCGGAGAAATTCGCGGATTGAATCGCCCCATAGCCGGGGAAGATCGTCCGTTCCAGATTCGTGTTCAGGTTGTTGCTGGTGCTGCCGCCGGTCGTCGGATCGAGAGCCGCCGGATT
>CAZPZE010000680.1:0-3440 GCA_964590625.1 uncultured Solibacteraceae bacterium | reverse complement strand
GATTCTACGAGATACGAATTCAGATCGCGGTGCGTCGCCGTATCGTGATTCCGGCCCCAGATCAGGCTCGTGGACAACGCCGAATCGCCCATCGGCCGCGAATATTCGACCGACGAGGTCAACCGGATCTGATCGCCGGTTCCCGCTCCCTCCGGCTGCGCGATGCGCCCACCGGAGAACTGCGCCGCCCAGTTCTTCGTCGGCAGATACCAGAGTCGCGCCGACCACGAATCGATCTCGCCGCCTTCGATAATCCAGCGGTTCTCACCAGGCTCGCGGCCCCGGAATCCGCTGGCTTCCAGCCGAAATTGCTTGTGCGCGACCCCAAGCGTCACCACCTCATCCGCGATGTGAGTCGAATCCTGCCAGTGGTGCGAGATCGGAGCCTGCGGCAGCTCCATCGCCGATGCACGATGCGGAAACGCAACCGGCCCAAGCGCTGGATCTCCGACCGGCGCGGCGTAGATACTGACGAACGTCTGATCCGCAACCTCATGCGTGTAGCGAAATCCGAGTCCCATGATGAAATTGTGGGGATGCTGCGCGTCGGTCAGCGGCAGCCCATACGCGGTTTCACCGGTCTGGAACAGCAGCGGATAGCGGCGGTCCGTGACTGTGGCCGGCTCGAGACTCAGCATCAACTCCGTAGCGAAATCGCCCTTCGCGCCCACGCGGTGCGATGCGGATGCCATGAACCAGTTATCGGAATAGAACTTATCGGACCCGCGCGGACCCGATTGCTGCGTGTCCACCACGAACGCATTCGCCATGAACATGAAATTCCAGCGCCCGTAATGCCGCATCAGCATCGGCATCGGCCACGCCAGCGGATTTTGCGACGTGCCGGACGACAGGTTCATCGCCTGCATGCCCGCCGGATTCATGTCCCCCATGCCCGGGCCGGATTTCGAAGCTTCGTTCATCCCCGGCATTCCGGCCATCTGCGCCCACGCCGCCACCGGCAGGAACGCCACCATCCATCTCACCCGAACTGAAGGATGCCACCCCACTCTTTTTTGATTCTGGCATGAGCCAAAAAAAGGCGCGAAGCGAATCCGCTCCGCGCCTGAATTCCGCCTTGCAGCGGCAGTCTATTTGTAGGGACCGAAAACCACCATCACCGCCAGCGTCAGCGTGGTCTGTCCGTAAGCGCTGTTCGGGGTGGTTCCCTTGTTGAAGAACCGGACGCTCGAAACGTCGTGCCGCGCTTCCACTCGCGTGATAAACATGTCGCTCAGCTTGTATTCGCCGGTCCCCGTGATTTCGCCGAGGTCCTGTGCAGTGCCGGTCGAGAAGCCGTCCGTGTCCTTGAAAAATTCGCCGCGGGCGGAGAGGGCGAACTTCTTCGTCGCCTGATACTTCGCCGCCGCTGCGACGCCGCCCCAGGTCGCGTGACCGCCGAACGGATCGTTGTTGCGGCCGTAATCGCCGTTGACGTAGAAGCTCAGCTTGTCGTTGGCGTTCACGAGCAGCGTCGAATCGACCAGATTGCGAATGCCGCTCGAAGGAAGGCCGGCAACCACCGGATTATTCGGGCCGACATAGTAATTCACAAACCAGTTGTAGGGCCCCTTCACCACCGCGGACGTGATGCCGATGTTAGTAAACCGGTGCCCGCCATCCGTTTCGTTCCACGGATTGACAACCTGGGCACCCACCGTCCACACCTTGTTGACCGGCGTCGTAATCTTGACGCCGAAGTGATAGTAAGGGATCGCCCACGCGAACAGCAGGGACCGGCTGTAATTCCAGTTTGCGTTCGCTTCAATGACTTCCGCGCCAGCCGACGTCACGAACGTTCCGAAGTCAATTTCGGTGCCGTGCATGTTCTTCGGCTTCACGATTGCATACATCTGCTCGAAATACCGCAGCGCCTGGTGGTCCTGCGCGGCTGGATCGAATGCGTGGATCAGACGCATCGTCTCGCCGGTACCCACGTCGAAATGGAATCCGAAAATCTGATCGGATTTATCGACCGTGAACTTGATGAGGCTCAGCTCCGGCTGTCCGTTCATGATGTCGAAATTCTGCAGCTGGTTGTACGCTCCAAGCGGAGCGCCGGACGGATGGTTCGTGTTGTCGTTGACGTAGCCGTCGATCAGGCCACTGAAGACAAAACCGCCGAACTTGGGCGGAGGCGTGGGCGCAGGCGTCGAAGCCGACGCTGCTGAGCCGCTGGTGTCGGTGGATTGTGTCTGGTCGTCCGGGCCTTCCGCGTACATCAGGCTCGTTAATGACACGATCGCCAGCAGGCAAATTGGTATTCTCATGCGAGTTCTCCCTTATTTGGTTGACATGAGACGGACAAATTTAATGCTTTGTCCGGGCCTCAAGCAGCCAGTTTACGGGCGTGTGAACCCACAAGAGAAATAGAATTCTTGAATGCGCCAGATACGCGGAATGCATGACTGGCAAACACCACGAAAGACTAAACTTAATCGCGGAGTAACATCACGATTCGGAATATTCTAAATATCGTAGTATAAGGAGAACTCATACGGATGCGGCCGCAGCCGCACTGCATCCGCTTCGTGGCGCCGCTTGTAATCGATAAAGGTTTCGATGAGCTCCTCGGTGAAGACATCGCCCTTCAGCAGGAAGCTGTGATCGTCTTCGAGACAGCCCAGCGCTTCGTCGAGTGAGCCCGGCATCGAAGCCACCGATTTCATTTCTTCCGGCGTCAGATCGTAGATATCTTTATCGAGCGGCTCGCCCGGCTCGATCTTGTTGAGAATGCCGTCGAGGCCCGCCATCAGCAGCGCCGCAAACGCGAGATACGGATTCGCCGAAGGATCGGGCGGACGGAATTCGATGCGCTTCGCCTTCGGACTCGCCGAATACATCGGAATGCGGCACGCGGCTGAACGGTTACGCCGGGAGTAAGCCAGATTGACGGGCGCTTCATAACCCGGCACGAGGCGCTTATAACTGTTCGTGGTCGGCGCGATAATCGCCGAAAGCGCGCGCGCGTGCTTCAGCAACCCGCCGATGTAATGCAGGGCCATGCGGCTCAGTCCCGCATATTCGTCGCCGGCAAACAGCGGCTTTCCTTCTTTCCAGAGCGACTGGTGGACGTGCATTCCGCTGCCGTTATCGCCAAACAGCGGCTTCGGCATGAACGTGACCGTCTTGCCGTACTGGTGCGCCACGTTGCGGACGATGTACTTGTAAGTCATCATATTGTCCGCCGACTTCACCAGCGTGTTGAAGCGCTGATCGATTTCGCTCTGTCCCGCCGTCGCCACTTCGTGGTGATGGCATTCGATCACGAGGCCGCAGCGCTCCATCGTTTCCACCATTTCGGAACGCAGTTCCTGATAGTGGTCCGTCGGCGGCACCGGGAAGTAGCCTTCCTTGTAGCGCGGACGGTAGCCGAGGTTATTTTCCTTGCGGCCCGAATTCCACCGGCCTTCCTCGGCGTCGATGAAATAGAAACCCGA
>CAZPZE010000679.1:0-1747 GCA_964590625.1 uncultured Solibacteraceae bacterium | reverse complement strand
GTCCGCACCGCGATTGGCCCGGTTACGTTCGGGGATCTGAAAATCGGAAGCTGGCGTGAAATGACGCCGGAAGAAATCGCCGCGCTCAGCGGGTCTCCCACTCGGAAACAAACTTCCGGTCCAGCACCAGATCGCCGGATTTCTGGAAGGAAAAGATTCCGCCGCCCGCGGGCCGCTGGTCGGTGATCGATGGGCCCTGTTGAGGACGAATCCCCCTTAGCCCGCCCATGCCGGCTATCGGCGTGCGGTCGCCGTCATCGTCGGGCTTCAAAGTTATTTTCTCTTCCACGCCACTGCGCTCGAGCTTGTTGAACACAATCGCGACAGTCCAGCGCGGCGATTGCCCCATCGTCTGCTCCAGCCGCACCATCCTGCCCTCCAGTTTGTCGCCCGCATGCACCAGAACCACGCCCTTCTCTTTGACCGTCGAAATTACCACGCCGGTAATCGGGTCACCCGCGGCCGCCGTTTGGGAATCGATCGGTGGATCGATCCGGACACGAATGTGGGTCTTCGGCGGCAGTGGCGGCAGTTCTTTCCGCTTCACCTCCTCCGGAGTGTTGCCGTTCTCATCCACATCGAAGCGGATTGTGGATTCGCCCGTGTACTCGCGGCATCCGGAAAACGTGGTCACATTCTCCGACTCGGTCGAGTTCTGGTAAATCACATCCATGCTTGAATGCGTGGGAAGCAGGAACGTGTCATCCCCAATCTTCGTTTGCGCGTATTCGATCTTGTCCTGCACACTGCAGACGGCGCGAGCCTGAGGAAAGTCATTCACCTCCACATCGAGTTCGCGGAGATCCGCTGTCGCCGGATCGACAAAAAACGAACCGTGATATGCCGCGGTCGCATAATCTTTCCCATCCACGGAATAGCGGTAGTGACTCTTCTCGACCGGCACCGTAAAATCGAATGAAGCCGCGCGCCCGATGGGGAGGTCCTTCAGTCCGGTATAAGTGAACTTCTCGGCGTCTCCGGCGAAAACACCGGTCAGGAATGAAGCGAATTCGCCGCTGCCGCTGGTCCCGCGGGAAACGAGGTCGGCAATATCCTCCGTATTGAACTGACTGGCGCCGGCCCAGGAATACATATCCGACTTCTCGCCCATGGCCACATCCAGCCGCAGCCGGTCATGCCAGTGAAGGACGCGGTCGGCCATGTTGCGCTGATTGTTTGCAATTGCAGAAGCGCAGCTTGATCCGGTCGGCGGCAGTTGATACTGAGCGCGCGTCACCGTCTGCACGCAGACATAGCGCGGGAACCGCTTCAGGTTATCGATGACGTTCGCCTGAGTCTTATTGAAAAGTTCCTGTGCGGCGTCTGCCGCCCACACCGCAAGCCCGCCCAGCGACGCGTATGCGCAAAAAATCAGCGCGCGTTTTGTGCGGTTACTCGCCACAAAAGAATCATATCGCTCGACAACCGACATTTCCCGGAGCAAAATATACCCATGAAATGGCTGGCCGTGCTGTTGATGTGCGGAGCTGCCGCGGGTCAGAGCGGACCAGCGTTCGACGTCGTTTCCGTGAAGCTGGCCGCGAAAGATGATGGCCGGCTCGCAGTGAGGCCGACGCTCAGCGCCCGGCGAATGACATGGCAGACCGACCTGTTTTACCTGAACAGCTTCGCCTGGAACATCCCCTTCGATCGAATCAAGGGCATCCATAACAACCCCATTGTTCAGATCGAGGCCACAACCAACCGTGATGCCACTGTGGACCAGATGCGCCAGATGACCCGAACG
>CAZPZE010000678.1:0-22957 GCA_964590625.1 uncultured Solibacteraceae bacterium | reverse complement strand
GTGTATTACTGGACGGCGGCTGCTTGTGCCGCGGGCTGGCAAGTCTGCTGGCTTTCGAGATCCTTCTGGCGCTTCTCGTCAGCGGCACGCTGTCGTGTGGCGATCTCGTCGAGTGCACGACGTTTGGCTTCGGTCCGAACGTGCGAGTATCGGGAGAGAATGGCGCGGGAAACGTGCCCCGGCTGAACCGGGGAATCGGGAAGTGCAGAGCCTTTGCTCTTCCTGAGAGCTTCAGCGACTGCGCGAGCCAGACAATAGGGAACCAGCGACGGCACGAGTTCGAAAGCTTCCGACCGGTCGGCGCGCGTGTCGCCGGAGATCGATGTCTCCGTGTGGCCCGCTTCGCTGTAAAGTGCTGCGGTAAAGAGAGTTAACTGTTGCTAAGGCGTATTCAGGGGTGATAGCTCACACGGATTCCCAAAGGGCGTTAATCTCGTAAATCTCGTAGCCAGAGACGGTCGGGAGGGACGGGACGGTTGTTCGTACAAGGATCGCCGGTGTATTCCCAATATCATTGGCGGTCGAGCTCGTCAACACACTGACATCGTTCTGTTTCCCCGCCGCGAAAATGGCGTCAGGGGTCTCCGGCAGATAATAGCCGTCTATGCAGGGACCCGCGCGGACACCGCCCTGCTGGGCTGCCGCGGTCACCTTGTCGGAAGAGAATGTTCACATATCGGCGAGATTCTTCGCTTTCAGGGCAACCTGAAGTCGCGTACCCTGCTCCTCGCATGCCGCGAGCGGTGTGCTGCCGCCCATGCCTCCAGCCAGGGTCGATCCGCTCATGCCGATAACACGAGCGAACAATCCTTTCGCGAGCGGACTGGCCTGGAGGTAATTGATCGACGCTGATCCAGCCGATTGGCCGAGTATCGTGACGTTGGATGGATCCCCGCCGAAGGCCGCGACGTTGCGGTGGACCCACTGGAGACCTGCTACCTGATCGAGGAAGCCCCAATTGCCGCTCGCCTTGTGACCGGACTCGCTTGTCATCTCGGGGTGGGCGAGGAATCCGAAAATTCCAAGCCGGTAATTGATGGCGATGTAGATGACGCCTCTCGACGCCAGCACCTGGCCCGAATATATCGGGCTGGAAGCCGAGCCAATATTGAACGCGCCACCGTAGATCCATACCAGAACAGGGAGCTTTTGACCCTTCTTTGCGGTGGCGGGGCGCCCAAAGGTTGAGATAGAGGCAATCTTCGGCCGCGTTCTCCTCGCCGAAATAATGATTGATGCTTGACGAACGATGCGGTTGCACGCATTCCGCCTGCGTGCGGTCAGCGTTGTAAACACCGGACCATGAAGCAACCGGCATGGGCGCGTGCCAGCGCAAATTGCGCACCGGCGGCGCGGCAAACGGAACGCCCAGGTAGGCTTTAACCGTCGCACCGATCATTGTGCCCGAAACCTTGCCGGTATCGATGGTGATGGGGTCACCGGAGATGGGAATCATCACTCCGGCCGGGGTGACCCCGAAAACAGCAACGCTGCGACAAACGCCGGGGCGAGATTCGAAATTGCCTTCCTGATCATAGGCCCTTCATGATTCGATCTCGCGCGGAGGGACGCCATCATATTCCAGCGGCACCCGAATGCGCATCGGTTTTTCCCGCGCGTATTCCTCCGCCACCTCCGCAGTCAATCCCGCCACACGCCCGATGATGAAGATCAGCTTTCCTGCCGCAGGAGGAAATCCCAGATCGTAAAGCAGAGCCGCCAGCGCGCCATCGATATTAATCGGCAAAGGCTTGATTTTCTCTCGCACCGCCCCATCCAGCGCTTCCATAAATCGAACGCCGTCGCCCGCCACTTCTTCCTCGCGCGCCATCTTGAAAAGCACTGCCGTCCGGGGATCGACCGAATGCCAGCGATGCCCCATCCCCGGCAATCGCTGTTTCGCCGTGCGCGCTCTTTCGACAACCTCTCGCGCCGCATCCTCAATGTTCAGGCCCTTTTCAAGCGCAAGCGCCAGACCCTCCGCGATCACGCGCATGCATGCCTCTCCGGCGCCGCCGTGGTCCGTACCGATCGCCAGAATTCCCGCGGCAATCGCCGCCGAGAGCGATTCGCGATTGCCCGACGCCGCCAGTCGCGCCGTTGCGCACGACGGTGCGCCGGACCCATGATCCGCAACCGAAGTGAGAATCGCGTCCAGCAAACGCCGCTCGCCCGGCTTCGGCAGCCGTTCTCGATGCAGCAGAAAAACGGTATCCACAAACGTCGCGCGCTGCATCAGCTGCGTGACGTTATAACCCCGAATTCGGATTGTGCCCTCGTCAACGTCGGCGATTGCCGTGCGCCATGGTTCCTGCAATTTTGTGTCACTCCTCTGGCGGTATTGAGACGCGAAAATACTCTCAGGCAAAAACAGGCGAATTGTAAAACTCGCCGAAAATCTCTTCTTCTTTTGGCTTATCCTCGGGAATCGATGTACTCACCCACGTCGTGTTCATGTAATGCTTCACGCTGATGTTCTCGCTCGTGATGTTCCCGCCCCACGTTCCGCATCCAAGGCTCGGGGTCTGCGGCATCCCATTCGTAAACGATCCGGCGTTGCCGCGTACCTGCGGCTGACGGACCATGATTCGACTGACCGGAGCCATCAGGGCAAGCCGATTGATGTGGTCCTGATCGAACGAATAGATGCCGCAGGAATGCCCCTTACCGCCCACCTCGTAAATCTGTTCCACCATCTTCAACGCATTATCGAATCCGCCGGAGTATCGAAAGACCGCCAGCACCGGACAAAGCTTTTCGCCGGAAAATGGATACGTTTTGCCGATCCGATCTTCCCTCACGACGATGAATGTTTTCCCGGCGGGCAGCGCAAACCCGGCCTTCTCGGCGATCTTGGACGCCGCCCGCGCGATCGTATCGATAGTGCGGTGTCCCTCCGCATCCCACATCACGCGCTGAAGGGCGGCCTTCTCAGTCTCGGAAGCAATGTAACCGCCCTCTTTCTCAAGAGCCTCTACCATTCGCTCATAAATCGATTCATCAATAAGGAGATTGCCATCGCATGAGCACCCCGATCCATGATTATTCGTTTTGCTGATTCGTGTATTCTTAGCCGCATCCGCCACGTCGGCGGTCTCGTCGATGACCATTGTCGCGTTGCCCGCGCCCACGCCGTATGCAGGTTTGCCGGAACTATAAGCGGCCTTGACCATCGCCGATCCGCCTGTCGCGATAGTCAGGTCGCAGAGCGACATCAGCTCCTGCGCAAGCGGAATACTCGGTTTCCCGACGCACTGTATCGCGTCTTCGGGCCCCCCGGCGCTCTTCAGCGCCGCCCGAAGAACGCGATTAGCTTCCACGGCGCTGCCTTTGCTGAGCGGGTGCGGCGAAAAGATCACCGCGTCACGGCACTTCAGCGCGTTGATCGCCATCCCCACCATCGTGACCAGCGGATTCGTAACGGGTAAAATCCCGGCAATCACGCCAGCCGGTTTCGCATATTTCACGATCCCTTTTTCCGGAATCTCTTCAATCACCCCGATGCTCTTTGTTCGCAGGGCATCGCGAAGAATTCCCACAATCTTCATCCGTCGTGCCGGCACACCTTCGGCGTCTCCCATTCCGCTTTCGGCAACGCTCATCTGGGTAAGCCGGCGGAACGTCGCCTCGTTCGCGGTTGACCAGGCAACCGCGCGGCACAACCGATCCACCATTGCCTGATCGTATCCATCCATCGCCTTCATTGCGGCACGTGCATTCTCAAGCAACTGGTGCGCTGAAACTTTTTCTTCTTCCGTAAGCGTTCTTGCCATTTATTCTGCTTCCTCACCGATAGATCTCATGACCAGGTCCGTGTGTTGTCCCAGCATAGGTGCCGCAAATGGTTCCGGGCCCGGCGTTTCGCTGAATTTCAGAGGTTTCCGAAGTCCCGTATACCGGCCAGCTGTTGGATGTTCGAACATCCCAGCCAGTCCGTTCGCCAGCACCTGCGGATGATCAAACACCCCCTCAAGCCCACGTACGGCCGCGCAAGGCACGCGGTCACCGAACACCGACTCCCATTCAATGGCCGCTCGAGTGAGTAGTCTCTCGCGCACCATCGGAACAAACTCCGTAGCTCGCTCATTTCGCTTTCGGACTGTCGAATATCGTTCATCGCTCGACAAACCGGGAAGCCCAATAAGCTCGCACAGCGCATGCCAGAAAGGTCGAGTGTTAGCGGAGATATAAAGATAACCCTCGGCAGTCGGATGCAGGCCGGTAACTCCACCCGATCTCATATCCCGATCTACACCGTTCGGGTCGCTCTCCGCCCGGATAAAGCGAGCCGATTGCATCGCAAGTGCGCTCGCCAGCAACGACACCTCCACCTTCTGCCCCTTACCCGTGCGCTCCCGGCAATAAAGGGCGGAAGAAATACCGTACGCAACGAGACTCCCTGCGTGATAATCCACCACCGAGCCATAAACAATCTCGGGAGGGCCATCCGGTGCGCTCTGCGAGTGGCAGATTCCAGTCATTGCCTGAAGGACCTGGTCGTATCCCGGCTTGCCCTGCATCGGTCCGCTCTCGCCATAGCCGCTGAGCGCACAGTAAATCATCCGCGGATTGACTTTTCGCAAGGTCTCGTATTCAATTCCCAATTTTCGGGGCACGCCGGGTCTAAAGCTATGAAGAAATACATCGCAGCGCACCGCCATTCGCAGCAGCGAAGAAAGCCCGAAAGAACTCTTCAGGTCCAGAACAATTCCGAGCTTGCTTCGGTTGACTCCCAGGAATGCGCGCGACTCACCATCGAGCGTCGACGGATACTGGCGCAGATTATCCCCGTCGGGCGGCTCGATTTTGATCACTTCGGCGCCAAGATCTGCCAAAAGAGAGCCACCATAAGGGCCGGCGATATAAGAACTCAGGTCCAGAACCAGGATTCCGGTAAGTGGTCCCGGGATTTGAGCCGGAAGCTGCACAGCCATCAGTTTCCATGAGTACCACGATGCTGCGGCCACCTTTGCCGTTCTCCGCCGATTTAACGGTGCCTTACCGTTACCAGTTTGTTGGCTCTCCGGCATCAGTGCTAGCATTACCTTGTTGTTTTGCCCCAAGGAGGCAGGGAACAGATGAGTGCTTCGACGCTCACGGGGAGTGAGTTGGAACAGGGCAATAGCGCTCGGTCTGAACTTTCCGGGTCGATGACCGCGGCAATGTTTATCGCCAAATGCCTGAAGCAGGAAGGTGTCGAAAAGGTTTTCGGCCAGTGCGGCCACACCAACTACGCCCTGATCGATTCCTGCCGGCAACACGGCATTGAATACATTTCCTTCCGGCATGAACAACAGGCGGCGCACGCGGCGGACGCTTACTTCCGGGCATCGGGGAAAATCGCGGTTCTCAACGTTCACCTGTCGCCTGGTATGACGAACGCCATCACGGGAGTCGCATCGGCCGCTGCGGATTGCACTCCCATGATCGTCTTTTGCGGCAACACACAGACGTACCATCACGCGCGCGAGCCGCACCAGGGAATCCGGTTCCATGCCGATGCTTCACAGGGGGATATCTACCGTCCGTTCTGTAAGCGCGTATGGCGAGTTGACGATGCCAACCTTTTTCTCGATATTATTCCGCGCGCATTCAACATTGCACTCGGCGGCAAGCCGGGTCCCGTGCTGATCGATGTGCCGATGGACATCTTCCAGAAGCGGGTCACCGGTAACTGCGATACCACCCTGCGCCGCGCCACCTACGGAAGACCTGTGGGTTCCGCGGAGGGAGTGGAAGCGGCCGCCAGGCTGCTTCGTACGGCGGAGCGCCCGGTGATTTTCGCCGGTAACGGCATATTCCTCTCCGGCGCCTGCGACGAACTTCGCAGGCTCGCGGAATTGATGTTGATTCCGGTGGCCACTACGTTGATGGGCAAGGGCAGTTTTCCTGAGAATCACGAGTTGGCTCTCGGAAATGCAGGCATCTGGGGTACCGCTGCGGCAAATCAAACGACGCGGGAAGCCGATGTGGTGCTGGCTATCGGGACCGCGTTTAACGAATCCGATTGTAGTTCCTGGATCTCGGGCTGCACCTTTTCGATTCCACCGGCGCGGCTCATCCAGATTGATATTGACCCTCAGGAGATCGGCAAGATTTATCCGGCAGAGGTCGGCATTCTCGGTGATGCCCGGGATACGCTTCGTGCGCTGATCGACGTTTTGGGGAACGCGCCGCCCTCATCTGGTCAGACTCGGCTCGCGGCGATTGCGAAACGCAAAGCCGAATGGCGCGCCAGCCTCGCAGAATCGCAGGCGGATTCCGGAAAGCCGATACACCCCGCCCGTCTGCTCGCTGAAATTTCCGAAGCTGCCCCTGACAATGTCATGTTTGTGACGGATGTCGGCTGGAACAAGAACGGCGCCGGGCAGCAATTGTTGTGTTCAAAGCCGCGGTCGTTCCTGACATCCGGCGGACTTGCAACCATGGGATTTTCGCCTGCCGCCGCTATCGGTGCCAAACTCGGCGCGCCGGACCGAAAGGTCGTGTGTCTTGTGGGTGATGGCGGCTTCCTGTCCGTGATTGGCGCTCTGACGACAGCCGTCGAACTGAATGTACCTGTCGTGTGGGTCCTGTTCAATAATTTCTGTTTCTCGACAATCCGAACCGTCGGAACGTCGTACTTCAAAAACGCATACGGCACCGAATTCACAACGCCGGATGGAAAACCCTACAACCCGGATTTCCCGCTGCTTGCGAAATCTTTCGGGATTGAGAGCGGATATGTGGAAGAGCCTGCCGAGATCCGCGGCGCGCTCGAAAAAGCATTTGCAGCAACCGGCCCCTACCTTCTCGAAGTTCGGACGCGGGGCGACGTACCGATGCCGCGCACAGGTTACTGGGACATCGCGGATTTCCTCCGCCTCGGAAACGACTGACCCTGCAGCCCCGGCAGGTGGTAGATTTTTTAACATGATCTCCGAAAATTCTGCTTCGTCGAGCCACACCGGCTTTGACGAGCGGGTGATCGCGCAGCTGGATCGGATCACAGCCAGCAAGCCTTTTCGCCAATCGGAGCGCCTTAAACGCTTCCTGGGTTTTATCGTGCGTGAGGCCCTCGCGGGTCGCGGGGATCAGCTCAAAGAGTTCGTCGTTGGCGTTGAGGTGTTCGACCGCGACACCGTCTTCGACCCCCGCAAGGACCCGATCGTACGCGTCGAGGCCCGCCGCCTCCGATCGCAACTTGCACGCTATTACTCAGAGGAGGGGCAGGGCGATGCGACGATCATCGAACTGCCAAAGGGCGGCTATGCGCCCGTGTTCCGAACCTCGCGGTCATCGGCGCCGGATCGATCATCGGTGCCGTTGCACAGTCACGGAAATTCCGTCACGATCGCGCCTTTTGCCGACTACACTCGCAGTGGCCAGGAGCAGCATTTCTGCCGGGGTCTGGTCCAGGCGATCACGCAGTGCGTGTGCGGCGTCCGCGGTCTTCGAACCCTTGCCTGGCCGCGAACGATTCCTTTTGATCGCGAAGAAGACCTGACGCGAATTGCCGGCAATCTCAAGGCCTCCCTGGTTGTCTGCGGCGGGGTCCGTATCACCGGCGGGACACGCATCGTGAACGTGCAGCTTCTGGATGCCGAAGGCGGGCACTACCTGTGGTCCGAATCCATCCAATCCTCCGCCGATGACGATGTCACGGCCCAGCAGCGTGTCGCCGAAACGGTTGCCGACAGACTTCGCGCCGGTCTCGGCAGCGGATTTCAGAAGGCTGGCAATCTGGCAGGGGAGAACCTCGCGGCACGCAATCTCTGGGTGCAGGGCCGCTACCACCTGAATCAACGTACGGAAGAAAGCCTGAAGAAGGCGCTCGAATTTTTTGAGCGGGCGACTGACGAGGACGCGCAATTCGCACTGGCTTATTCCGGCCTGGCAGATACGTACGGTCTTCTGGCGCATTACGGAGTCATTCCACCTGCGGAGGCCTGGAGCAAGGCAGCCTCCAATGCCGCATGGGCTGTCATGATGGACGAGAATTCGGCGGAAGCTCATACCTCGCATGCCCATGTCAAAGCCTCGCAGGATTGGGAATGGAGCGCCGCTGAACACGGATTCCGCCGGGCGATCGATCTCGATCCGCGTTATTCGACAGCGCGTCACTGGTACGCCATGACTTGTTTGGTCCCGCTCGGGCGGCTCGCGGAAGCTCGGCGCGAAATCGTCATTGCGGAGGAACTGGATCCGATCTCGTCGATCATCGCCCGCGACCACGCGTTCCTCGATTACTACCTCCGGGATTTCGAAGCGGCGCTCGATCAGTGCGATCACACCATCCAGTTGAATCCCCATTTCGCAGCAGCCTACTGGATGCTTTCTCTTGTGCAGGAACAGATGGGTGATCTCGAGGAATCCGTCGCGGCGGCCCAGCGGGCTGTGCAGCTTTCGCCTCAGAGTCCACGGATGATGGCCGCGCTGGCTCGTGTCCGCGCACTTTCCGGCCAGGAGGCAGAGGCGCGCGCCATCCTCGACCATATACGGAGCGCCGGACAGAAGCGCTACGTTTCGCCGTTCGATCTCGCGATCATCTCCATCGCTCTCGGTATGCCGGATGAGGCGCTTGATCTGCTTCATAGGGCACTTGCTGACCGTTGTTTCGAGCTGACCTTCGCGCAGGTGGACCCGCGACTCGACCCCATGCGCGGCGATCCGCGATTTGAAACGGTCGTCGCTCAAATCGGAGTCGCCTCGGCGCAAACGGCTGAAGATCGCACGGACGTCTAACCGCAGCGGTCTTAAGGCAGAACTTTCAGCCGGATATTCCGGAAGGAGACCTTTCGGTCACCACGGCCCTCAAGTTGAATCGCAATTTCGCCGTGGTCTGTAAACATTTTCGGATTGTCGTCCAGCATTACGGACATGAGCCGGCCGTTGATGAAATACATCATCGTTGTGCCGCGCACGATCAGGTGAATTTCATTCCAGTCGCCCACCCGGATCAACTTCTTCAACTCCGCCGGGTCACCCGTAGTGCCGACCAGGCTCGGCTTCTCACCGTCGGTGAGAGCCGTCCGGACGATCTGTCCGATGCCGGCCTTGTCCGGCCTGGGCGGCACGCCGCGCCGCGGGCCCGCGCAGCACTCGATCAGCGCACCAGTCTGGCTGTTTGTGTAATCGTAGTCGGCCTGATAGCCGCGCGACTCCCATTGCGAGTACTTTCCTGTCGAAGGCCCAAGCCGCAACGCTCGGAACTGAATCCCTGAATTTCCGCCCTCACCTTCCAGCTTGATTTCCGTCCTGAACTCGAAATTCTTCACCTCACCGCCCGCCCAATACATATAGACCGGTGGGAGATTGTCGGCGGCCCTGGCTTCCGCAGTGATGGCCCCGTTTTCTACGTGAAATACGTCGGTCGGCCCATCCCAGCCGTTGAGCGACGTTCCATCGAACAGCGGCTGCCAGCCCTTCCCCTGTTCGTTAAAGTTGTAGGGCGTGGGTTCGACGTACCGTCCCGCGCCCGCCCCGCGCCCGTTGCCGGCGACCGGTCCGGAGGCTCCGCGTGGACCTTGACCGAAAACTGAAACACTGGCGAGGAGAAGGATGGCGATGCGTTTCATGCGGTCTGTGTGGGTACTCATTTCGGCAATCCGAAAACCGTGATCTTGCCCGGCAATGTCAGATCCTGTGGGCCGACACCGCCCATATAACCCGGGCCGCCCGTCATCACGGCAAGCAGTTGGTGGCCATCGCGTGTCAAATATGTAATCGGAGTCGCCAGCGCATTGCCGTCCATGTCGATCTGCCACAGAAGCTTTCCCGTCTTCGCGTCGAAGGCACGGAATCGCCTGTCATTTGTTGCGCCAATCAGAAGCAGGCCGCTTGCTGTGACGATCGATCCGCCGGCGTTCACCGCGCCGGTGTTCATGATTCCTTTCGCCTCGAGTTGTTTGTATCCACCGAGAGTCACCTGCCACGCAATCTCTCCGGTGCTGGCGTTTATCGCGCTCAGGACTCCCCAGGGCGGCTGGTTGCAGGGGTAATGATCCTGATCGACGAACCGAGCTCCGCCGCCACCACCGCCGTTATTGCCGCTGATTCCTCCCCGATTTGCACCCCCGCCCGTGAGTGGAGGCGCCCCGCCGCTTCCACCCGGCGCGCCGCGTCCGCCACGTCCTCCCGAGAGACTCCCGAGGTTGCTCGTGTTCACGAAAATGAGGCCCAACGTGGGATCGAATGAAACGCCGCCCCAGTTCCCGCCGCCGATTGAGCTCGGGAATGTAATCGACGTCTCCGCCCCGCGCGGCAGGAACGGTCCGCCCGTTTGTCTGCCGGCAACGAGCGACGCACAGTACTGCTCGGCTTCCGGTGTGATCCGGCTGATTTCGGCGGGGCTCATGCTGTTGCGGGCGAGGGGCAGCGGTTTCAGCGGAAACGGCTGTGTCGGCCACATGTGTTCACCCGAAGTTGTTGCGGTCGGGACTTTGCGTTCCTCCGCGCCAAACAACGGCTTGCCGGACATCCGGTCGAGGATAAAGAGCAGTCCTTGTTTCGTCAACTGCGCCACAGCCGGAGTCTTCACTCCGCTACGGACGACATCGATGAGCGCCGGCGGCGCCGTCACGTCGTAATCCCAGACATCGTGGTGAACAAGCTGATATGACCACAGGAGTTTGCCCGTCTGGGCCTTCAGCGCGACCACGCTGTTCGAGTACAGATTCATTCCGTTTCGCCCTTCGGGATCGCCGCCCCCGGCGGGATTGCCAACCGGGATAAACACCATTCCGCGCTCCGCATCAACGGTGATGCCGGCCCATGCGCTCGGCCCGGCGCCGTCTTTCCAGAAGTCCGGTCCCCAGGTTTCGTAGCCCGGTTCGCCGGGCTGCGGAAGCGTATGGAAACTCCAGACCTGTCTGCCCGTAAGGACATCGAGCGCGCGAATTTCGGCGCTCGGTCCCTTCGCGCCGCTCTCCTGGGTGCGTGGCCCGAAGATCAACAGATTCCCGTAGATTGCGGGCGGAGAGGAAATGCCATACAACGAGTACCGGAAACGATCCGGCAATTTCGAACGGTAGTCGATCAGGCCATTGTCCCCGAATGAAACCACGGGCTTTCCTGTTTTTGCGTCCAGCGCGAACAGCTTTCCATCGCTTGTCCCCGCAAAGATCCGACCGCGATGTTGTGCGTCGCCCGGCCAGTAAGAGACCCCGCGATGCGTCGAAGGCGAACTGACATGCGTGTCGAAGGACCACAGTTCCCGGCCGGTGTCCGCATCAAGCGCAACCACACGCTCGCGCGGTGTGCTTACATACATGACATTGCCGATGACCAGAGGCGTCGTTTCGAAGGAACTTGACGCCTCACCGGAATCCCACGTCCACGCTGGCTTCAGGGCAGCAATGTTGGTGGTGTCAATCTGCTTTAGTGTTGAGTAGCGCTGCCCCCCTGCGTCATGGCCGTAGGCTGGCCAGTCTTCCTGTGTGGCCAGCATTACTGGCCACACTGCGGGCAACACCACCAGGGCAATCACTGCATTCGGGGTTCTCATCGAGCTCTCGCGGAATGAATGCATTCTATGGCTTTTCGCGGCCCGGTGTCACGTGCGCTTAACCGTAAGACCACGGTAAGGATATTGCCGCTTGTAACGCGGCTGCCATAGCATTCATACGAGGCGGCCTGCTCGCCGTGGCCGTTTGAGGGGGGTCATGTCTATGAAAAAAATCGCTATGTCAGCGTTGCTCCTGTGTGTCGGGGCGATTGGTTCGTTGGCTCAGGAATCGAAAATCACCGGCCAGGTAACCGATCCGGGAGGTGCCACGATCGCAAGTGCTCAACTGCAGCTGACAAACACGAATACCAATGCAACCAAGTCTGTCAACTCTTCTGACGACGGATCCTACGTATTCCCCGCTCTTCCCGCCGGGCCGTACAAGCTCGAGGTGAAGAAAGAGGGATTCCAGACTTACGTGCAGACGGGCATCACCCTGGATATCAACACCAACCCGACGATCAATGTCCTGATGAAGATCGGTAACATTCAGCAGACTGTCGAAGTGCAGGCGGACGCCGCAATGGTGGAAACCCAGACAGTGGCGGTCGGCCAGGTGGTCAAGCCCGAAGAAATCGTCGACCTTCCACTGAACGGACGCCAGGCGACCCAGTTGATCGCCCTCGCGGGCGCTGCCATCGTCAATACTTCGGGCGGCATCAACTCGAACCTTGATTACCCGAGTTCGGTTTCCTTTTCCGTCGCCGGCAGCCAGGGTAATGAAACCAATTACGCTCTGGATGGCTCGCCCAATATGGATTACCGGACGAATATCGGCTCGCCGCTGCCGTTCCCGGATGCATTGCAGGAATTCAAGGTGGAGTCCAGTTCGCTTCCGGCCAGCACAGGCAGCCGGGCCGGCGGCGCGGTCGGCGCGATTACCAAGAGCGGCACAAATCAGGTCCATGGCAACCTTTTCGACTTCTTTCGCAACGGCATCATGAATGCCGATTCCTTCCAGTTCGGAGCCACCAGCGGTGTGGTTCGCCCCGGAGTCCAGGACAATCTGAAGCGAAATCAGTTTGGCGGCGTGATCGGAGGTCCGATCAAAAAAGACAAGCTGTTTTATTTCTATGGCATTCAGGTGACGCCCGAGCGCTCGTCGACGGCCGGAACCCGAACCGGCATGCCGACTGCGGCAACCGAAGCCGGCGACTTCCGGGCCTTCCTTGCGCCCCCCTGTCAGGCTTCACAGGTCTTCCTGAACAACACGATTCCTTCACCGATTTCCGGACAGCCTGCGCAACAACTGACTACCGCCCCAAACAGCAACATCATTCTTCCCCAGTGGCTCAACACTCCCTCGGCGCAGATATCCAAAAAGATCTGGTCTCTCATCCCCACGCCGTCGGATGCCTGCGGTACTGTGTTCACGCTGACCCGCAACATCAACAACGAATACCAGCAGGTTGCCCGGCTCGATTGGGAGCGAACGCCGAAGGACGCCCTGTTCGCCCGCTACTTTATCGCGGACTATGCGCTCACCCCGTTTTATACAGTCGGCAATCTGTTAAGCGCCAGCGCGGTCGGCCTTTCCGATCGTGTGCAGAATGTCGCGATCGGCGACACGAAGACGATTTCGAACTCGATGATCAACTCTTTGCGTCTGACCATGGTGCGCACGGCCACGCAAAGGACATCAAACGACCAAATACCCAATCTGTGTTCGATGGGTACTCTCGCAACCTGCCCGCTGGATCATCACCTGAACTATCTCCTCAATGTGCCGGGTTTCCTTGGTTACGACTTTGAGAATGCCTATGGCATCAGCGAAAATCTCGGATGGATCAAGGGTGCCCACACCATGTCCATCGGTTTCACGTTCGAGCACGTCCAGATGAACGCCGACGGTCTGTTCCAGGTGAATCCGGGACCCAGTTCCGCCACCGGCTCCAATTCCTATAGCGGTCAATCTCTGGCCGATTTCATCATCGGGAGTCCTTACACTTTCGGCCAGGGAAATGGCCAGATCGCTCGCGAAGGCCAGAACTTCCCGGCTCTCTTCTTCCAGGACAACTGGAGACTGACGCATCGATTCCAGGTCAACCTCGGACTTCGCTGGGATCCGTATTACCCACAGCATGATGGCTATCGCTACCTCTCGACCTTCAATTTGGCGGACTTCCTCGCTAACAAGTCGGATACAAAGGTATTCTCCAACTCGCCTCCCGGCATGTCCTATCCCGGCGACGCGGGATTCAACGGTAACTCGGTAACGCGCAATCACGCTGCTCAGTTCGCGCCGCGGATCGGCATAGTCATAGATCCGACGGGCAAGGGGGACATGTCGCTCCGCGCGGGTTACGGTCTCAACTATGGCTCCACGCTCATGTGGAACGCCATGCACGTGGTGTTGAATCCGCCCTATGGGGGCACCCTGAGTTTCAACCCGCTGCCCGTCAACGTTTCGGCATCGAGCGCACTGGGTGGCGGTGGCGTTGCGAATCCGTTCTTCAACTTTGTCGGCGGGAATCCATTCCCCACGCCGGAGCCGCCGCCCGCGAATTTTACCTTCCCGGTCAACGGTCAGTATGTCTTCCAGAACACGAACCTGGTGCCCCCGAAGACGCAGTCCTGGAATGTTTCTCTGCAAAGGCAGGTCACGAAGAACTGGCTGGTCACCGCGACATATATCGGGAACCGGACAACCGACATCTGGCTCGGCCAGAATCTCAATCAGGCCCAGATTATTTCAGCCGGGATGACGGCTCCTGGAATCGTCAGTACATCGGCGATGACGGGAACTTCTGGCCCCTGTACGCTGCTCTACGGTACACGTCAAGTGACCTTCCCGACCTGCAACTCGACGGCTACGGTCAGCGGCGTCTCGAACCGTTTGGCGCGCGGTGTATTGAATCTGGCGAATCCCGCCTGGGGGCCGCAGATCGGAGGCGGCGTCACGATGTCCAGCAACCTCGGTTATTCGAACTATAACGGCCTGCTGATCTCCGCGCAGCATCGCATGAGCGAGGGTGTTTCCGTTCTGGCCAACTACACGTGGTCGCATTGCCTCGATCTCGCCGAAGGCGGCCAGGATCTCACAAACAACTTCCAGAATCCGCAGAACCCGGGGGGCGACTACGGAAACTGCGGGCAGGACCGCCGTCAGCTCGTGAACGTTTCACTCGTCCTCCAGAGCCCCCGACTGCACAATATATGGCTCGACCGGCTGGTAGGGGGCTGGAATACGTCACAGATTTTCACCGCCGCCAGCGGCGCGCCCTTCAATATGACCGACGGCACCGATATTTCGCTGACCAATATCAATTCGGATCGCCCGAACGTGGTCGGCAACCCGTTCGCGCCCGGACCTGTCGCCGCGAATCCGACTTGCGTCGCGCCGACCGCCCTGGGTACGTTGGCCGCCTGGATCAACCGCTGCGCGTTTCAGAAACAGGCTGCGGGAACGTACGGTAATGAGGGCCGCAACAACCTTTTCGGTCCGGGAACCTGGAACGTGGACGGATCGATCTGGAAAACATTCCGCGTCAACGAGAGGTACAGAGCAGACCTGCGTTTCGAGGCATTCAACCTGTTTAACCACGCCAACTGGGGAAATCCGTCGACCTCTCTGAACAGCGGCGTGCCGGGTTTCATCACAACTGCCGCGAATACTCAACGCATCCTTCAGGTAGCACTCAAGATAAGTTATTGATCGGAATACCTGACAGCTGGATCGGCGGAAAGGGCCTCAATTTTTGATAACGTAGGAGCAGAAAATTCATGAAATTATTTCCTCCGATCGCGCTGGTTATTGCGAGCGCGGCATTGCTCTCCGCCCAGAACGATTGGCCGAATGCCGGTGGTGATCCGGGTGGCATGAAGTATTCGAAGCTGAACCAAATCACGCCGGCGAATGTTACAAAGCTTGTGAAATCGTGGACCTACGATACGGGCGACCCCGCCGGTGGCTTCCGCGGTTGGGAGACAACCCCGATTGTCGTCGGGAACACAATGTATTTCTCCACTTCCGGACGTAAAGTCGTGGCCTTGAATGCGACCAGCGGGGAGGAGATCTGGAAGGTCGATCTGAAAGACGCACCCTCGATGGGTGCAGGAGCGAAGTACGGCGTCTCATATTGGCCCGGCGACGGCAAGGCTGCCCCACGCATCGTGGTCGCGACAACTGACGGGCTCCTGCTGCAGTTCGATGCCAGGACTGGCGCGCTGTTCAAGCAAGTGGGCGATAACGGAATCGTCGACCTGAAGAAAGGCATGGTGGAAAAATTCGGTGGCGGCTACAGCCCGGGAATGACGCCGTCGATCTATAAGAACCTCGCGATTTTTGCTCCATCCACCGGCGAACAGGGGCGCTACGGCATTGCCGGCGACCCGCGCGCATTCGATCTCACCACGGGCAGGGAAGTTTGGCGATTCCATACCGTTCCACAGCCGGGCGAGTTGAATTTCGCCGCCTGGGGCGTTAACGGCTGGCAGGACCGCCGCGGGCCCGGCAGTTGGGTGCCGATGACCGTGGACGAAGCGAACGGCCTTGTCTTCGTCGCTCTCGGCAATGCGAC
The DNA here is from genome assembly GCA_964590625.1 of uncultured Solibacteraceae bacterium. Classification (GTDB taxonomy): domain Bacteria; phylum Acidobacteriota; class Terriglobia; order Bryobacterales; family Bryobacteraceae; genus BOG-234. The sequence goes on along the minus strand of CAZPZE010000678.1, from coordinate 6,952 downwards.
GGATCAGAATTACGGCGGCAGCCGGCCGGGCAGCAACCTGTATGCGACCAGTGTCGTCGCACTCGAAGCAGCGACCGGCAAACTCAAGTGGTATTACCAGACAACGCACCATGACATCGGCGATTGGGACGTGAACGCGCCGCCCACACTCGTCGAAGTTACGCAGAATGGGAAGAAGATTCCGGCCATTGCGCAGTCGACCAAAGTCGGCCTGCTTTTCGTGCTCGACCGGTTCACTGGCAAGCCCGTCTGGGGTGATGAAGAGCGGCCGGTGCCGGCTTCGGATGCTCCCGGCGAAGTAACTTCACCCACGCAGCCGTTCCCATTAAAGCCCGCGCCCATCGCGCGCATGAGCATGACGCGCGAAGAGGTAACGAAGATCAATAAGGCCGCCGAAGAGAGCTGCAAGGCGCAGTACGATCAGGCTGTGCAGATGGGACCGTATACGCCTTACCTGATGGTCCCGAGCCTTGTATTTCCAAGTTCTGAAGGCGGTGGAAGCTGGTCCGGAGCGTCGTTCGATCCGAATCTGGGCTACATTTACGTGAATACGCGCAGCCTCGGAACCATGGCCGTGCTGCGTCCGCAAACGTCCGGCGGGCTCGCGTCGTACGCGAAGCAAAAAATCAACTTCGACGATCCGGAGGGTTATCCGTGCAGTGCTCCGCCATGGGGAGAGCTGATGGCCATTGACGGTAAGACCGGCGATATCGCGTGGCGGGTTCCGCTCGGCGAATACAAGGAACTGACTGCGCGCGGTATCCCGAAGACCGGAACGCCCAACGCGGGCGGACCCATCGTGACCGCGGGCGGCGTGATCTTCATCGGAGCTACATCGGATAGAATGTTCCGCGCTTTCGATTCGAAGACCGGTAAGGAGCTCTGGTCCACTGAACTTACTAACAACGCTGTCGATACTCCGCTGACCTATATGGGAACCAACGGCAAGCAATACGTCGCGGCCGTTGTTTCCTCCGGGCTCGACAACTTCAATAAGCCTGCCGTCGAAGCAGGCACTAACAAGATTGTGACTTTCACGCTCCCGTAAAGGCCGAACGCAACCATGAACAGAAGGGAAATGATGAAGGCGGGACTCGGTCTGGCCCTTGCAGCGCAGGCCGCGAAGATGTCAGGACAAACCGGCAAGCTGAAGGTCGACGCCTATTCACGTCATCTGCAATGGCTTCGCACGCCGGATGAAGTTGCCGAGGCCGTGATTGAAATGGGCTTCGACGGCATCGACCTTACCGTGCGCCCCTATCCAGGCCACGTGGATCCCGCGAAGGTCACGACCGATCTGCCCCCATTTGTCAACGCGATCCGTAAGCATGGGATTCGTGTCGATACGATCACCTGCCCCATTACAGACGCCGACTCGCCGAATGCGGAAGCCATTCTCTCCACCGCGTCGCAACTGGGGATTCGCCACTACTGGTGGGGCACATTCCGCTACGACACGAACACACCTGTGATGTCGCAACTCGACGCTTTGAAGCCGCGGGTCGAGAAACTCGCGAAGCTGAACGAGAAATACAGGATGAAAGCGATGTACCACACGTATTCGGGCAGTGCGATTGTGGGCGCCGCGCTCTGGGATTTTCTATATGTGCTCCGTAACTTCGATCCAGCGTACGTCAGTTTTCATTACGATCTTGGACACCAGACGACTGCGGGTGGAGGCGGAACCTGGGCGCTGAGTCTGCGCGCCGCTGGTCCCTACATTGGGGGTGTTTCCCTGAAAGATCAGGTTCTCGAAAACGCACTTGTCGTCAACGAAGGCGGACCGTTTACCGGCTCGCCCGCCCAGGGTGGACGGGGCGGTGGGGTCGCGGGACGCGGGGGGCGTGGCGGTTCAGGTGGACGCGGAGCTGCCGGCGCGGGCGGACTGGGTGGTGGCCCGGCAGGCGGACGTGGCGGATCGCCTGGCGGCAATGCCACTCCGGCGACGTGGCGCGAGCGCCAGGTGCCGCTTGGCACCGGCATGGACAATCTGCCTTTGATGGCACAGATCCTCAAAGAGATCAACTTCTCCGGACCGGTGGAAATTCAGGCCGAGTATCCTAACGGCGGCGCTGAAAGTGCGCAGGACAGGATTACTCTGCCCCGGGCGATGGTGCTCGGTGCGATGAAGCGCGACTTGCTCAATCTCAAGAGTATGTGGGCCACCAGCGGATTGTTGTAGGAGCCTGGCATGCACAGACGCGATCTTTTGAAAGCCGGTGCGATCGCGATGGCCGGCGGTATGTTCGGGACGGAAATCAAAGGCCAGTCGACGACGCCCAATGTCCGAATCGACGCCTACTCGCGCACGCTCCACTGGCTGCGCACTCCGGAGGATGTTGCGGAGGCGTGCCACCAGATCGGGAACACCACAATTGATCTCACGGTGCGCGCCTACCCGGGTCACGTGCAGCCGGAGAACGTAAAGACCGATCTGCCGAAGTTCGTGAAAGGTCTCGAAAAGGGCGGCGTCACTGTCACCACGCTGGCGGCAGACATCGCCGACGAGAAGACTCCGTACGTCGAAGACATGCTCGGTACCGCTTCGAGTCTCGGCATTAAGTACAACTGGTGGCGCGGGTTCGGCGGTGCATTCGACAGCACAAAGCCCTATCCGCGGCAGATCGAAGCGCTGAAGCCGCGGCTGGCGGCTCTCGTGAAACTGCAGGAAAAGTTTGGCATGAAGGCCATGTATCATCCGCAGGGCGGCCCGATGTTCGACTATCTGGACCTCGTTCGCAATTTCGATCCGCGTTACGTGAGCCTGCATTTCGATACCGGCCACTGGGTGCAGGTCGATCCCGGCAATATGGGTGCAATGATGATGATGGCCGGACCCTATGTTGGGGGAATGGTGTTCAAGGACGAAGCTGTTGAGAAGCGCGACCCGGCACAACTCGCTGCAGCGAACGCGGGGCGCGCGGGCCGTGGTGCGGCGGGAGCTTCCGGCGGTGGCTTTCCGGGTGGTCGGGGCGGCTCTGGACGCGGGGCAGGCGGACGCGGAAACACGGCGGTCAACGGCTACACGACTGTGCAGGTTCCGGTCGGAACGGGAATGGTGAACTTCAATCTCGTTGCGCGATATCTGAAGCTCATCAACTTCGACGGCCCAACCGAGTGTCAGCCCGAATGGACGGGACTCGGCGGCGCGGAACTGGGGCGCGATACGCTCACGCTGCCGCGCGAAACGGTAATCGGTCTTCTGAAGCGCGACTACGAAACTATTCGCGCTGCGTTGGTAAGCGCCGGGCTGGCATAAGTACGTCAAAGTCGTTAACCTGCGCGTTGCCGTAACGAACACCGGCAAGAGCGCGTCCGTACGGATAACACCCCGCTGCACGACTGGCTCCTCCCCTCGATGAACTCGGTTCGGACTAAGTCCGAACCGGTTTACCAGCGGCCGTGGGCGATGGCTTCAGCCCCCTTCAGGCACTACAGACTTTGGCCATATCGGGGTAGCGTACAAACGCCTGCTCATCGGCTGATGAGCTGGTACGCGAACTTGGCGTGAGCCGATCTGCCATCTGTTGCGGGATTGCGCGCCGGCACAATCCCCTCAATCCGCCTGGGGAAGCGCTTCATCCTTCCACGTGCTGCTATCGCCCGATGGCTTGAATCCGCAGGAGAAGTTGCCGAAAAGAGTTGATGAAACTCTGCGCAACGAACGCTCCACAACGCGCACCATTACGAAGGAGTTTGAAGGAGCATCCCCACAAAAGTCCCCACAGTCCTGTAGAAAGGGGCGCTTTCCGGTAGTGTCGCGGCCCGTATGTCTATGAAAAGTTTGGCTCGACGATTATGATTCGAATTTTCAACCCGATGGTTAATCGTCGCCGAGTCGAAGATAGAAGAAATTATGCCATCTCGACCGCGAGTCCGTGTCGACGTCGAGCTCGATCACGACGATGCCTCCTCCGCGGGCGCGCGCTGACCCTTTGGTATCGTCGACCGGCGTCCGACCCGTCCTTACGCACCTCCCGCAGGGGTGCGAGGGGTTGGACCCGGTGCAACGGAATGGGTCAAGGCCCTTCCGGTCGGCAATGGCCGTCTGGGCACCATGGTATTCGGCGGTATGATGGGCAGATCGAACTTCTGCCAGCGATGCCCAAGGCATGGCCCGCGGGTTCGATCAAAGGGCTTCGCGCGCGCGGGGGGTTCGACGTCGACGTGACATGGAAAGACGGAAAACTGCTCAGCGCCAGCGTGAAATCGCGCAACGGTAATCCTGTTCACCTGCGCTACGGGGCAGCTGTGAAAGACATGAAACTGAAGCCGGGCGAGACCACTGTCTGGAACGGAGTCTGGTGGCGCAGCGAGGGGAATCAACATGACGACGAATCGATTTTTGACAATTATGGCGGCCGCCGTGGCGCTGTGCTATGGTCAGACTCCCGCGAAGCTGACCGTGGATCTGAATAGGCCGAAATCGCCCGTCAGTCCAACGCTTTACGGACTGATGACCGAAGAGATTAACTACTCCTATGACGGCGGCCTTTATGCCGAATTGATTCGGAATCGAACTTTCAGGTCCGACTGGAGCGGCGTGCTCAACTGGTTCCTCATCGAACGCGGCAATTCCGCGGCGAAGTTCAGCGCCGATCCCGGATCCGGACCGTCAGCGGCATTGCCCGGCAGCGCCAGACTCGAAGTGACCAAGGCCGACCCTGCAAATCCCGTTGGCATCATCAACGAGGGTTACTGGGGAATTCCGGTCCGCCCGAACACGAAATACACGGGCTCGCTCTGGGCGAAGAGCGACACCGCCGAATCCGTTAAGGTCGCGATTGTCGGTGACGACTCGGGCAAGTCGGTCGCGAGCGCCGATATTGCGGTAAGCGGGAACGCCTGGAAGGAGTACAAATTTGAATTGGCTACCAGCCCTGCCGCAGTTGTGTCGGCCGCGAATCACGTCGAGATTACGGTAGGCGAGCCGGGAACATTGTGGTTACAGCTCGTCTCGATTTTCCCGCCGACGTATCACGGCCGGCCGGGTGGAGACCGGATCGACATTTCGGAAAAGCTCGCGGCGATGAAGCCGTCATTCCTGCGGTTCCCCGGCGGCAATTATCTCGAGGGCAGTCGAATCGACACGCGTTTCGACTGGAAGAAAACGATTGGTCCGATGGTGGACCGGCCTACGCATCCGTCGCCGTGGAATTACCAGTCGAGCGACGGCATGGGATTGCTCGAGTTTCTCGAATGGTGCGAAGACCTCAGGATGGAGCCGCTGCTGGCCGTATATGCCGGGTATTCGCTGAATGGCCAGGTTGTGAAACCTGGCCCGGATCTTGATCCTTACGTGCAGGAAGCGCTGGACGAAATCGAATATGTGACGGGCGGAGCCGATACCAAATGGGGCGCCGAGCGCGCTAAAGACGGCCATCCCGCGCCATTTACACTGCACTACGTTGAAGTTGGCAACGAAGATCAGTTTGACCGGCAGAAGACGTATGACGGCCGCTACGCGCAGTTCTATAAAGCGATCAAGGCGAAGTACCCGGCTCTGGAGATCATCGCGACCACGCCGATTACCGGAATGAAGCCGGATGTGATGGACGATCACTATTACAAACGCGAACAGGAGATGTTCCGCCTCTCGACCTTCTACGACAAAGCTGACCGCGGCGGCCCGAAGATTTTTGTCGGCGAATGGGCCACCAGGGAAGGCTCGCCGACGCCGAACATGGGAGCGGCTCTCGGCGATGCTGCATTCCTGACCGGGCTCGAACGTAACAGCGACATTGTGGTGATGTCCGCATATGCGCCGCTTCTGGTGAACGTGAATCCGGGTGGGATGCAGTGGACTTCCGATCTGATTGGTTATGACACAATGTCGAGCTACGGATCTCCCTCCTATTACGCGCAGGTGATGTTTGGGTCATGCCTCGGGGATCACACGCCGGAATCGACGCTCGCCGGAGCCGACGGCAGGTTCTTCTACTCGGTCACAGCAACGGCGAAGTCCAAGGCTTGCCTGAAGCTGGTGAATGCGTCGTCCACGCCGCAGCCGATGACTCTGACGCTGACCGGCCTGGGGGCCGGAGCGCATAAGGCTTCCGTGAGCACGCTCCATGGGGCCAATGTCTGGGCGACGAATACGATTCGCGATCCAGAGCGCATTGTACCGGTCCGGTCGACCGTGACGATCGACGGTGGAAAACTCGAACAGACGATGCCCGGCTATTCGATTCAGGTAGTGGAGATCGATCTGAAGTAAGGGGGAGTTATGCAGGATCGAAGTCTTGCTCCCCTCATACCTGCGCGCTGCTGGCGCTGGCCGCGTTTTCACAGGTGACGGCGACGCTCGAAAGGCGCATCGCTCATTACGACCTCTCGAAGATGCGCCCCAATACGGCGGTCCATGGCGGGGCGGGACGTATGCAGTTCGGAGTGATGCTGAATGCGAGCGCGATTCCGAACCTGCTCTTTCTCCATCGCGGAATTATCAATCCGCACAGCAGTATTGGGGAGCACTATCACATGCGCTGTGAAGAAGATGTTCGTCATCCTTGATGGGTGAAGCGGAATTTACCGTCGATCGCCGGACATCGCTCATCAAAGGTCCGGCCGCAGTACCTGTATGGGTCGCGCAACACGCCATCCACAAGATTGTTGGATCGAGGCCGCGGCGATACTACACCGTCCCTGACCGCCATCCATCGCCCTTACTGGCTGTAGCAGCGCGCGATCACAGCGCGTACCTCGACCACCGGGCAAGGGACGAATGACGACTACGATCCCGCATTCCGTAGAAAAGCTTCGCAAAATTGAGTTTGAAATCGCGACGCAATCGCGATATATTCACGGCTGCGCCTGCAAGCGTTTGCAGAGCCGGCCGACCGGTGTCTTGTGGATTCTCAGGAGGTTCGATGAAAAATACGATTTTGATTTTGACCTTCGCTTTTCTGCCGATCATCGCGGGCATCCCCGCAATTGCCCAGCCGCCGCAGGG
>CAZPZE010000677.1:0-2619 GCA_964590625.1 uncultured Solibacteraceae bacterium | reverse complement strand
CGGGATAAACGAAGCCGAGAGGACGCCTTCCCCGAAGAGATTCTGCAGCATGTTCGGGATGCGGAAAGCGACACGGAAGACGTCCGCGTAGGCAGAGAGACCGAAGTAGTTGCTGAAGACGCTTTCGCGGACGAGGCCGGCGAGACGGCTGAGGAGAATGCCCGCCGCAACCAGGGTTGCTCCGCCGCGGCGTTTAATCCTCATTTGGCTTTACTCACTTCTCAAGCAGGAAGTGACCGGCCACCATGGCGTCTATTCCTGAAGAGTAGAAGCTGCGCACGGCGTCGCGCGGCGTGCAGACGAGCGGCTCGCCGAACAGATTGAACGAGGTGTTGTAGAGGACCGGCAGTCCGGTCTTTTCGCCAAAGGCGTGAAGCAGCCGCCAGTAAAGCGGATTGTCTTCCTTCGATACAGTGTGCACGCGAACAGCGTCGCCGGAGAGAATCGCGCCGCGGAACTGTTCTTTGTATTCCGCGCGTACGCTGCCGACGCTCGCGAGATGACGCGCGTTCGATCCGGTTTCGAAGTATTTCGAGGCGATCTCCACCGGAACCGAAGCCGCGAATTTGCGCGATGATTCACGGTGCTTGATGAAGGTGTTCAGATTTTCGGTGGAGTAGGGATCATGCGGCGAAGCGAGAATGCTGCGGTTGCCGAGCGCGCGCGGGCCGAACTCCATGCGGCCCTGCATCCACGCGACGATGTGGTTGTTTTCGAGGCGCGAGACGGCGGCGTCAATGCGCGCGGGGACGGTTTCGAGCAGGCGGAAGCGGAGCTTGCAGTTTTCGAGCGCTTCCTTGAATTCCTGCACGGTGAAGTCGGGACCGAGGTAGTAACTGCCGGCATCGAGACGCTTCGTTTGTTCGGCAACGCCATGCCAGGCGTGGAGGGCGGCGCCGAGAGCAGTACCGGCATTACCTGCGGCGAGCTGCGCGTAGACGCCTTTGAATTTGCGTTCCAGCGCGGAGACGAGCACGGCGTTCCAGGCGACGCCGCCGCCGAGGCAGACGTTCGTTGCGCCATCAGCCAGGCGGAGCACGTAGGCTTCGAGCGCCTGCTGCATGCTGGCGGCGAGATCGGCGCGATCCTGCTGCTTCGGAACTTCGGGAAGACTGATCTCCGGGTTAACGCTGTGGCCGTGAATGGCCTCATCGAAGACGGCCGAGAAGCGCGGCTTGCCGGTCATCGAGAGCCACTGGACGCGGTGCTCATCGGCGCGGGCGCGCATGCCGAGATGTTCCGTGACTCGGCCGTAGAGCTCGGCGATCGAATCCGGATAGAGGATTTCCTCTTCGACCGTGAGAGTATTGCCGGAGCCTTTCCAGATGGCGCCGCAGCGGAGATCGCCTTCGCGATCGAGCGTGATCACGGTCGCTTCCTCAAACGGCGAAACGTAGAACGCGGCGGCGGCGTGAGCGGCGTGATGATCGACCGTATCGACCTTGGCTTTCGTGAAAATGCGGAGCCCCGCGGGCAGCGCCGAACCGGGCGGCAGCGGGCGGGCAAGCGCGACGTGATCGATATCCGACGGCTTCAGCTTCGCGATGGAAAGACAGGCCGCGATCGCGGCATCCGGCAGACGGCCCGGCTCGGGACGCCGCCGGAGTTTCGCTTCTTCAATCGCAGCCGCAATTTCGCCATCCCGGATGACGGCTGCGGCCGCGTCTCCGAGGACTCCACCAATTCCGAGTATGTTCATTTCGCGCGTTTCTCGATCTTCGCGTAAGTATCGCGCAGGGCTACAGTCCGGTTGAACACGGGCTTGCCGGGCGCGGTGTCGTCATCGGCGCAGAAGTAGCCGAGGCGCTCGAACTGGCAGCGGAACTGCTTCTCGCGGTTATCGAGCGCGGGCTCCAGCTTGCATCCGGTGAGGACTTCGAGCGACTTCGGATTGATGGCGGTCAGGAAGTCTTCGACGGCGTTCGGATTTTCGCGATCGAACAGCGTGTCGTAGAGGCGAACTTCGCCGTCGATGGCATGCGCGGCTGAGACCCAGTGAATAGTCGCCTTCACCTTGCGGCCATCGGGCGAGTTGCCGCCCTTCGTGGCCGGGTCATACGTGCAGTGAATCTCGACGATCTCGCCTTTCTCGTTCTTCACCACGTTGGTGCAGGTGATGAAGTAGCCCCAGCGCAGGCGGACCTCTTTGCCGGGCGAGAGGCGGAAGAACTGCTTCGGCGGATCTTCTTTGAAATCGTCCTGCTCTATATAAAGGACGCGCGAGAACGGGACCTTGCGGGTGCCGGCGGAAGGATCTTCCGGATTGTTGACCGCGTCCAGCTCTTCCACCTGGCCTTCGGGATAGTTGGTGATCACGACGCGCAGAGGACGCAGCACCGCCATCAGGCGCGGCGCACGCTTGTTGAGGTCTTCGCGAACATAATGCTCGAGCAGGCCAAGCTCGATGATGCCGTTGGTCTTCGAAACGCCGATGGCGCGGCAGAAATTCCGGATCGCTTCGGGAGTATAGCCGCGGCGGCGAATGCCAGAGATGGTGGGCATGCGGGGATCGTCCCAGCCGCGCACGTGACCATCGCGCACGAGCTGCAGCAGTTTGCGCTTGCTCAGCACCGTGTAAGTGAGGTTGAGACGATCGAATTCGACCTGCTGCGGGTGATA
>CAZPZE010000676.1:0-2374 GCA_964590625.1 uncultured Solibacteraceae bacterium | reverse complement strand
TTAATGGACACGTGATGAGCGTGGTGATCGACGATGACAAGGCGAACCGGAAGATGGACGGCGTGATCGGAATCCAGCTTCACAAGACCACAGCGGCGATGAAGATGGAAGTGAAGAACGTGCGGATCAAGCAGTTCTGATCAGGCGTTGAGGACCCTGCGAAGCCAGCGAACCATCTCGGCCTTGTATTCCGTAGCTTCCTGAGGGAGCGCGGATTCCCACCAGCGGATGCCGTGTCCGCCGCCCGGAATCGGCATGAGTTCGCAGGAGGCGCCGGCGGCTTTCAGCCGGGCGCACATGGCCTGCGACTGCGCGAACGGGACGAGGCCATCCTGCGTGCCATGGATGAGCAGGAACGGCGGCGCGCCGGGGGCGACCTTATCGACGGGCGAGAGCTGGCGGAGCCCGTTCAGCAAAAGCGCTTCGAACGGGGTGCCGTTGAGAGAGGCGCGGAGCTCGTTCGGGATGAGATCGGAATTTTTGGCGAGTTCGGCGAGATTGGTGGGCGCGTAGAACGCCACCACGCCGCTCACGTTCCCGCTGGGTTTCGGATTTAATGCGGCCATGGCGGCGAGCTGGCCGCCGGCGGATTCGCCGATCAGAGCGATGCGATCCGGATCGATGCGATATTCGGCTGCGTGGTCGCGAATATAGACGACCGCATTGCGGACATCTTCGATGGGCGCGTTGAATTCCGAAATATTGCGCAGCAGGCGGTAATCGATGGAGAACCAGGCGATGCCGGCGTCTTCGAGAGGACGGAAGAGCGGAAGAACATCCGCACGGCGATCGCCGCGTACCCATCCGCCGCCGTGGACGATGACGACCGCGGAAAACGGACCTGGGCCGGGCGGAATGGCAGCGTCGAAATAAAGGGGAACGCCGCCGGGCCGCGAATATTCCACGGCGCGTGGGAAACGAGTGCTCGGAGCCGAAGCAACGGTGGCCATGAGAAGCGAGGCGAGGGAAAGAATCCCGCCGATGAAGTGCATCTGGTTATTGGATGTGGGCGCCGGGATTCCAGTTTCCACACTCGGGTGAATTTTCCCCTCATAATAGGTGAGATGACACGCAGAACTGCACTTCTTTCGATTTCCGCCGGCGCGGCGGCGGCGGCGGCCTGGACGGCCGAGGCCCAGGAGATTCCTTCGGCGGTTGTGGCGCGTACCGATGTGGCGGCGGAGAGCTATCTGAAATCGCAGATTACGGAGGCCGGGCCGTGGCAAGGCAGCATTCCGGATGAGTACGGGATGCATCCGGCGGGGTCGGCGAGCGGGCTGATTGAAATCCTGACGGCGGCCGTGAATTATCCGGGATCAAAGCACTACAAATCGAACGAAGCAGTGGAGCGGATCCGGCTGGCGGCAGGCTTCCTGGAGCGGTCGCAGAGCCCGGAGGGCTTTATCGATCTGCTTTCGACGAATTTCAATTCGTGTCCGGACACGGGGTTTGTGGTGCACAACGTGGGCACGGCGGGCGCGGTGGCGAAGATTTCGGCGAACGACACGGTGCTCGGGATCCTGCGGCCGTTTCTGACGAAGGCGGCGAATGGGATGGCGGAGGGCGGGATTCACACGCCGAATCATCGGTGGGTGGTTTCGTCGGCGCTGGCGCAGGTGAATGATCTGTTTCCGAATCCCGCGTACATGCGGCGGATCGAGCAGTGGCTCGCGGAGGGGATCGATATCGACGGCGACGGGCAGTATACGGAGCGGAGTACGGTGACGTACAACACCATCTGCGACCGTGCGTTCACGGTACTGGCGGCGAAGCTGAAGCGGCCGGAGCTGCTCGATCCGGTGCGGCGGAATCTGCGGGCGATGATGTACCTGCTGCATCCGGATGGCGAGGTGGTGACGGAAGTGTCGCGGCGGCAGGATCAATATGTGCGCGGGACGATGGCGGGGTATTGGTTTCCGGTGCAGTACCTGGCAGTGCACGATAACGACGGGCAGTTCGCGGCGCTGGCACAGGGGCTTGCGGATAACGCGCGGCTCTCGGCGCTGATGGAGTATCCGGAACTGCAGCGGGCGCTGCCGGCGGCGACAGCGCTGCCATCCGATTACGAGAAAGTGATGCCGGAGGTGGGACTGACGCGCATCCGGCGCGGAGCGATGGATGCAACGCTGATTCTTGCGAATGACAGCCGGTTCTTCACGGCGCGCAAGGATGGCGTGGTGGTGCAGGCGGTGCGGTTCGCGACGTCATTTTTCGGGAAAGGGCAGTTCGTGCCGGCGTCAACGGTAGCGCGCGACGGGAGCTATGTGGGGACGCAGTCGCTTTCGGCTCCGTACTATCAGCCGCTCGTGCCGGCGCAGAAGGTGAATTACAGAACCTGGAGCGCGCTGCGGGATCAGCGGAAGAAGACGCAGAT
>CAZPZE010000675.1:0-2315 GCA_964590625.1 uncultured Solibacteraceae bacterium | reverse complement strand
GAAGCGCGATGAGGGCCGCAATCATCCCTCCCGCGCAATCCCCCACGAAACGCTCCCAGCTGTACTTCCCTGTGGATCTGATCATGAGTTGGTTTATGCCCTGTCTGTTTTGTCGAAAAAACTAGACGCTCATCGTCTTCAGAAACGCCGTCTTGAACCGCTCCATCTCCTCCGGCAGCCCGATCGTCACGCGGATATAAGTCGGCATGCTCGGCCACACGCGTCCCACGAAAACGTGGTACGGCGATTCGCGCATCGCCATCATCACGGGATTCAGCGTGTAATCCGCCTTGCCGTCCTTGCCTTTGCCGACCTTGCCCGTGTCCACCATCACGCAATTCGAGACGGAAGGAACGTATTTGATGTTGTGCTTGTCGAAGAACGCGAAAAGATCCTCGCGGACCGCGCCGATCTTCGCCTTGCGCTCCGGAATCAGATTCTTCACCTGGAGGCTCGCGTGCGCCGCCGCCATGCCGGCGATCGACGGCGAGCTCCATACCAGACTTCCCGTCCAGCCCGAGATTCTCTCCATCAGATCCGGCCGCGCGAATACCGCGCCGGCGCGCAATCCCGCCAGCCCGTAGATTTTCGAGAACGTCCGCAGGATGACGATGTCCTTGCCCTTCGCCACCAGATCGCTGCAGAAATAGGCGTCGGGAGCGATGTGCGTGTAGGCTTCGTCGAGCATCAGGATCGAGCCCGCCGGCTTGTTCGCCAGCAGCCATTCGATATCGGCGCGCGGCGTCATCGTGCCCGTCGGATTGTTCGGATTGCAGATATAAATCAGCCCCGCGTTCTTCACCGCGGCCATCGCCTTCACGTCATGCGCGTAGCTCGGCTTCAGCAGCGGAACCTTCACCACCGGCGCCTTGACCCACGCCGCCGCCTTCGCGCCCGATTCGTATCCCGGATCCCCGCATACGAATGCCTTCGTCGGCGAGCAGAATGCCAGCGGCCCCTGATGCAGCGGCGCGCTCGAGCCGGGGAACATGCGGACGTATTCCGTCTTCAGCCCTTCCTGCTCGGCGAGCAGCGCCTGCACGGCATCGGTTTCCGAGTAGAGGTATCGGCCGCCGTTCAGACAGATTTTCTGCGCCGCGGCGAGCGCTTCGGGACACGGCCCGAGCGGATTCTCGTTCGCGTTGATCATCACGGCGTCGGCCGGAATGTTGGTGATCTTTGAGAGCTGCGCCAGCGCTGGCTCGCCGAAAAACGGCAGTGTGGAACCAGCCGCCAGAAGGCTGGAAATTTTCGCAAAACTCCGGCGCGAGAAGCCGCGTTCCAGAAGGTCGAGCTGTTTGGCTTTGCTGAGCGTCATCATTTTTCTCCTGTGAGGTAACTGGGCAAAATCGTCCGCGTAGCTTCGCCGCTCGTCCGTCGCGGGAACACACGTCGGGCGTCAGAGCGATAGCAGATCTCAATACCAGGAGAAAAAGGAGGCGCTTCGGGGCGTCGCCTGCCTGTATTCGGGCAGAAGCACTGCCGCTGGGAATACAGGTGCGAACAGGTTCAGCGTAGCGCGCCCGTCACGGGAAAGTCAATAAGCAAACCGAATATTACGTACCGGAAACGGCCTGTTTTCGGCCATTCCGCTATAGATTTTTTCGATGCAATGGAGCGTGAAAACCGCTACTGCTGCTGCTACTGAATGACCTGCTCGCTCTCGCCGCCATACAGCAGACGGTCGAGATCGGCGGGACTCAGCGGAAGTTTCGGCGCAATCAGCTGCCTGCCGGACAGCCCCGATTCGAAAACGCCGTCGTGCCCGTGATCCTTCGCTCCCGTCAGCATGTGGACCAGCTCATGCGTCACCACGCGCCCCAGCGCCCGCCCAACGAGAAGATCGGCATGCGCGAAATCCCCGCCGAACATCGCCGACCGCGCCGAGCTCACCACGTGATCGCAATCCACCTGGCCGAACGACTGGATCTGATGGTCTGTCGTTTTCGTGCTGGCAAGAGGCCCTTGCAGGTCGTATTCACGCACCACGCGGTCGAACTGACACGCGCCGCGGAACGTCATCACGACCAGGTCCGGATAAGCCCGCCCTTCCGTCTGGTTGAGCAGCCGCCAGTCGAGCTTGATGCCCGTATCCTGCAGGATCGAAGCCGTCTCCAGTTGCATCTCGTGAATGGATTTATCGGAATGCGCTCCCCGGAAGTCCATCACCACCGTGAGACCGCGGGGAATACGCGGAGTATTCGCCCACAGTGCGAAAACGAATCCAAGCGCCAGCGTGGCGCCAACCAGAACAGAGCGCATGACTTCTCAGCCTTGAGAAAGGAGCCAACAAAGCTCCAGCCGCCCTGATTATA
>CAZPZE010000674.1:0-5650 GCA_964590625.1 uncultured Solibacteraceae bacterium | reverse complement strand
GCCCCGCTTATCGCGCCGCGTAGGCCGTCAGGCCGCCTCACAATCTTTATGTATTGTTTAGTTTGATATGTGTGGCTTCGTACGCATTTAGTTCGCAGGAAAAACTAACATATCATGCATTGACACTAGATTTATACGATGCTATCGTCACCCTGAGAATGGTGTAAAACCGTTCAACTCAGGAGTCTGTAATTTGATCAACAAAAAACTTTGGGGGGGTAATGTGAAAATCAGATTTTTCTCACAGCTTGCTCTCGCCTTCGCCGTAAGTACTCTCACGCTTTTCGCACAGGTCAGCAGTCAGATTGTCGGAACGGTTGTCGATCCCGCGGATGCTGCGGTCGCCAATGCGCCCGTCACGCTGACCTTCACCGAAACGGGCGCTGTCCGCACCGCCACAACCGATAACCTTGGAACCTATCGCTTCACCAATGTGACTCCCGGCACCTACAGCGTCAACGTCAAGGCCACGGGATTCAAGGCTTTCACACAGGGCGGCGTCGTCGTCACCGCCAATGAAACCCATAACGTCAACAAGATCACGCTGCAGCTTGGCAACGTCTCGGAATCGATCTCGGTCACCGACGAAGTCGCGCAGGTGCAGCTCTCGAGCTCGGAGAAATCGCAGACCGTCGATTCGAAAGATCTCGACAGCCTCACTCTCAAGGGCCGTGATCTGTTCGGCTACATCCGTCTTGTTCCCGGTGTCGTCGACACCGCGAATCGTGACGTCACGAGCCACGGCGCCATCAGCGGCATGAACATCAACGGCGGCTTCACGGCGCTGAACTTCCAGGTGGACGGTATCACCGATATGGATACCGGATCCAACACCTCCGTGCAGTACGAGCCCAATCTGGACGCCGTGCAGGAACTGAAAGTTCTAACCTCGAACTATCAGGCGGAATTCGGTCACACCTCCGGTGGCACCATCACCGTCGTCACCAAGAACGGCACTCAGCAGTTCCATGGCACCGCGGCGTGGAATCACCGCCACGAACAGTTCAATTCGGACACGTGGGCCAACAACCACACCATCAAGAACGGCGCGGCCACGCCTCGCGTGCCGTACCGCTACAACGTTGAGACCTACTCGATCGGCGGACCGATCTTCATCCCGAAGCACTACAATCGCAACCGCACCAAGGCGTTCTTCTTCTGGTCGCAGGAACGCACCGGGCAGTACGTGGCAGGTTCCACCCAGGAAAAGTACACCCCGACCACACTGGAGCGCCAGGGCGATTTCTCGCAGAGCCTCAACAACAATGGCACTCTGATCAAGGTTCTCGATCCGGATAACAACAATGTTCAGTTCGCGAACAATCTGATTCCGGCCTCGCGCATCAACGCCGTCGGCCAGTCGCTGCTGAACTTCTTCCCGACGCCGAATTTCGTGGCGACTCTGCCTAACCAGTTGCACGTCATCAACTACACGGAGCAGGGAAGCGCCATCCACCCCCGTCTGAATTCGGTGGTGCGCGGCGACTATTATTTCAACAGCAAGCTGAGCGGCTACGTACGCTTCATCAACGATGCCGACTACATGTACGTTCTGTTTGACGGCGTGCAGTTCGCACAGGCTGAAGGCGGTCTGCTCGGCGCCAAAGGTATCGCCCCCATCATTCACCCGAATGGCGGCCACAGCGAATCCGGCACGCTGACGTACACGATCACGCCGACGATGGTCAACGAAACGACGGTCGGCTATACGTGGGATCAGTACACGTTCACCACCACCGATAACTTTGCGACCGAAGCCCGCTCGCTGATCCCCGGCCTGCCCGTGCTCTTCCCGATTCCGGCCACGGATTCACAGGGCCCGATCAACGGTTACGCGAATCCCCCGATTCTCCCGCAGTTCAGCTTCGGCGGCGCGCCCTCCAACGCGATGTCGTACACGCGCAGCGGCGCCTCGGCGGGCCAGGAGATCGCCACCAATCCCACCTGGTATTACATCGACAACCTGAGCAAGGTCGTTGGCCACCATTCGATCAAGGGCGGCATCTACGTGGAGTTCAACACGAAGTACCAGTGCGCCTGCAAACCTTACGCGGGCAACTTCAGCTTCGCTTCCTCCACGTCCAACCCGTTCCTCAATACGAATGACGGTTTCGCCAATGCGCTGCTCGGCCACGTTTCCAGCTACAACCAGAACAATGCCGAGCTGACGTTCAACGTCGTCTATCAGAACTTCGAAGAGTACATTCAGGACAACTGGAAGGTGAACCGCCGCCTCACGCTCGATCTCGGCGTCCGCTTCTACCACCAGTCGCCGCAGAATGACAACGGCCATACTTTCGTGAACTTCAACCCGGCGAATTATTCGAAGTCGGCGGAAGCGCGGCTTTATGTTCCAGCCTGCTCCGGAGCCTCCCCCTGCTCATCGGGCAAGGGCCTGGTTGCGAAGGATCCCGCTACCGGCGCGCTCGCCAGCAGCGGTCTCATCGGCACATTTGTCCCGAACTCGGGCGATCCGTTCTCCGGCGAGGCGATTCTCGGCGTGAACGGCGTCAGCGAAGATACCTACCACCAGCAGGCGCTCGTTGCGGCTCCCCGCATCGGATTCTCGTATGACCTCTTCGGCGACGGTAAGACCGCTCTCCGCGGCGGTTGGGGCGTCTTCTACAACCGCCTCGATGGTAACCAGTACTACGGTCTTTCCGCGCAGGCGCCCGCTTCCTATAACGTCGGTGTGAGTGACCTGACTCTGGCTCAAATCGCTGCGCAGAGCACCAGCACGCCGCCCTCTATCTCGACTCGACAGGGCGTGACCCCGGCCAACGTGCAGGCGTACCCGGCCGAGGTGCCGTGGGATACGGTGCAGAACGCAAGTGTCGATCTTCAGCGCACCTTAGGCAGCAGCCTGACTCTGGACGTCGGCTATACCCATAATCGCGTCTATCACCAGCACATCGGCGCGGGTTGCTGCGACATCAACTACATTCCGATCGGAACAGGCTGGCCATTCAATAAGGCCAACCTCGATCCGACCACGGCCGCCGGTACCAGCAACAACCTGAACACCAATCTGGAACGCACGATCTATCCCGGATATGGCGCGATCAACATGGCGAACTTCAGCGGCCACTCGAACTACAACGCTCTGACCACTACCGTGAACAAGCGTTACTCGAAGGGACTTTCGTTCGGCGTCTCCTACACGTTCTCCCGTGCTCTCGGTACCACGACGTTCAACCCCGTCGTGCCCGACAACGAAGCCTACAGCTACGGCCGAGTCGGAACGGACCGCACTCACAACCTGCAAATCAGCTATTCGTACGACCTTCCCGGTATCGCGAAGAAGCTGCATTGGAAGGGTGTTGGCTATGTGACCGATAACTGGCAGCTCTCTGGCATCACTTCGAGCGCCAGCGGTTCGCCCACCAACCCGGGCTGCGGTCTTACGTCCGGTTCGCCGGGCGTCAGTGGCGGCTATACCGGTACCCCCAATCTCGGCACGCGTTGCCAGGCCATCGGCGATCCGTTCTCGAACATCCCCACGAACGGTAACGGCCAGGTGTTCTACAACCCGGCTGCGTTTGCGATGCCGGCGCTCGCCACCGGTCCGAACAACTCGATTGTCGGTCCGCCGGCGTACGGCAACCTGGGCGGCGGCGCGGGCGTCTTCACTAACCCGCACGTCACCAACTTCGACATGACAATGACCAAGATCATTCCGCTTGGCAGCGAAAAACGCGTGCTGAAGGTCCAGGCACAGGCGTACAACGTCTTCAACCATCCGGAATTCAGCGGCTACAACGAAGGCATCCAGTTCGATCCGAAAACGAATCTGGTGTCCAACATGAGCTCGCTCGGTTACGTGAACGGCACCGTGAACGGCTCCAACCGCATCATGGCGTTCTCCGCCCGCCTCGAGTTCTAAGCGGACGGCAGCATCGAAACGAAGAAGGGCCGGTATCCGGTGAACGGATACCGGCCCCTGGACTTTGGCGTTTGACTAGATAAAAAGCATTTTTCGTGATGTTTGTTGTAATCGGGCCTGTCTTATGTTATCTAGTGATATAACTAGATAAAGAAGGGACCCCTATGGGCTTCCCCACCAAAGTGCAACTCATCCATCGCAAGTCCAGCGAACAGTGGTACATCAACTTCCCCTCCGCCATCGCTCAGGCCATGGAGTTTTCACGCGGCGAGACTGTTGAATGGATCATTGAAGATAAGAGTCTGCTGGCGCTCCGGCGCCTCCAGACGCCCCCTTCGCCTTTAAAAAAAACTCGGCCGGGCTCCTCTCCCAGCTCGAACAGCTCTGGCACGACTGCGCCCCCTTCTTCGACCAGCGCCGCTGCGCCGAACGTGCGCAAACCCTCTCCATGAGCTCCCTGCTTTGTCTCGGCCGTCACACCCTCACCGGTCTGCTCTCCACTTCCGGCAAACAGTTTGAAGACTGGTCGGCCGCCTACCGACTCTTCTCCAGACAACGCCTTCCCGTCAGTTCGCTGTTTTCTTCCGTGCGCCGCGCTCTGCTCACTCACCTTCCCGCTCACGAACCTCTCTGCGTCGTCGTGGATGATACGCTGCTGCGCCGGTCCGGCAACAAGACTCCCGGCGTCGCCTGGAGACGCGATCCGCTCGGCCCTCGTTTTCAGACCAACTTCGTCCGCGCGCAACGCTTCATTCAGTTCTCCGCCGCTATGGCTTCTCACCACGGCGTCACCCGTATGGTTCCCATCGGCTTCTTTCATTCACCCACTCCACCCAGACCATCCTCCAAAGCCTCTTCCGAACAGATCGCGCAATACCGCAAACAGGCTCGTGATTCCCGGCTCAGCCTGCGCGCCGCCCGGCAACTCGCTCAACTCCGCGACGACCTCGATCAGGATGAAGCCGGCAAACAGCGCTCTCTGATCGTGGCGTTCGATGGTGGCTACGCTAACTCCACTCTTCTGAAAAACATCCCCCGCAACACTGTTTGCATCGGACGTATCCGCAAAGATGCGGCCCTGTGTTTCACCCCCGATTCCGCGCTGCGGAAGCTCCGGGGCAGACGTCTCCGCTATGGCAGTCCCGCCCCTACCCCCGAGCAGATTCGTACCGATGATTCCCGCCCCTGGCACTCTCTCACCGTTATCCAGTCCGGTGTCACTCATCAGTTGCGGTACAAGCGTTGTACGAATCTGATGTGGCGCACCGCCGGCGCCGATCAGGTTCTCCAACTGGTCGTGATTGCGCCCCTGGGGTATCGGTTGCGCAAAGGTTCGAAGGTTCTGTACCGTCAACCCGGCTTTCTCATCTGCACCGATGCGGAGCTCGACGTACAGCGGATCATCGAAAGTTACTTTCAGCGCTGGGACATCGAAGTGAACTTTCGCGACGAGAAAACCTTACTGGGCGTCGGCCAGGCTCAGGTACGAAATCAGGCTTCCGTGGAATCGGCTCCGGCACTGGCCGTTGCTTCCTACGCCATGCTGCTGGTTGCCGCGCAACGCGCGTTCGGCAACTGCAGAGACGGCATGCTGCCGCCTCCCAAATGGTCTGCCCGAAATCACAGTCCGCGCATCTCCACTCAGCACCTGCTGCATCAGCTTCGCGCCGATGTCTGGGGACGCGGTCTCGGCATCCGGAATTTCTCCGGCTTTGCGGCTTCCCCTGCTCCCGTTACGAAGCCGGAGAAATGCTCCTTTCCGATCGC
>CAZPZE010000673.1:0-4222 GCA_964590625.1 uncultured Solibacteraceae bacterium | reverse complement strand
GGCCCAACGGTGGCGTCGATCGGCATCGTATCGATCGTCGGCGAATGCGCCACGAAATGCAGGGGCGCGTCCATGTGCGTGCCGGTGTGCGCGCTCATGCTCGCGCGCGTCAGCGTGCAGACGTCGCCTTTGGTCTGATCCATGACGCGATCAAGACGCAGGCCAGGATCATCCGGCCACAGCGGCATGCCTTCGCGAACATTGACGGAAATATCGATCCAGGGATTTTCGAGTCGGCTCACACTGCCATCCTATACCGGGAAGGCGGCGCGTCATACTCGTGTATTGGCAAATACATCGGCGCGGCGGTGGATATTCGTGGCGCTCGCGGCTGCGAGCCTGGCCCTGCTGTATCTCACGAGCCTCACCGCCATGGGCATGTACAGCACCGATGAGCCGCGCTATGCCGATATCGGCCGCGCCATGGCTCGCTCGGGCGACTGGATCACGCCACGTCTCTGGGGCCAGCCCTGGTTCGAAAAGCCGCCGCTTCTTTATTGGATGACCGCCGCCGGATTCCGCGTGGGCCTCGGCAAAGACCTCGCCCCGCGCCTGCCGATCGCGCTGCTGAGCGTCGCATTCCTCGCCTTCTTCTGGTGGCGTCTCCGCGCGCTGTGGGATGAACGCGTCGCCGCCTTCGCTACGGCGATTCTTGCCACCACCGGCGGCTGGCTGGCGTACAGCCACGTCGCCGTCACCGATGTTCCGGTCTCGGTCTTCTTCACCGCCGCCGTCCTGCTCTCACTCACGCGCGACAGCAGCGAACCGCATCGCGTCGCCGCCGCGGCCTGTCTCGCTCTCGCCGTTCTCTCCAAGAGCGTGCCGCCGCTTTTGCTGTTCACGCCCGTGCTCTTCTTCGATCGCCGCAACTGGAAACGCTGGTTCGCATCCTGGCCCATCGTCGTATTCGCCGCCGTCGCACTCCCGTGGCACATCGTCGCGACCCTCCGGAACGGCTGGGAACTACCGCGCGTTCTCTTCATCGAGCAGCAATTCGGCCGCTTCCTCACTCCCTCGCTCCAGCACGGGCAGCCCTGGTGGTTCTATCTACCCGTCTTCCTCGGACTCCTCTTCCCCTGGTGCGCCCTGGTGCCTCTCGCCTTCCGCCAGGCATCCGCCGACCGCCGGATTCGAACACTCGCCGCCATCCTCATCCTTGGTCTGATCTTCTTCTCGGCGTCCCTCAACAAACTCCCCGGCTACGTCCTCCCACTCGCACCCGCGACCTGCGTCCTGCTTGGCGCCGGCCTCGCCGCAAACCCGCGCCCGGAACGCTGGCTCATCGCGCCGGTCACTCTCCTCGGTGCGCTGCCGTTCGCCGCCGCGATTATCCCGAAAGCCGCCGCCGCCGGAGCCTCCTCGGTCCCCCTCGACTGGCGCCTTGCGATCAGCGGTCTCGCCGTCGCCGCCGTTGTCGCCTCAATCCTCGTTTTCGGCTTCCGTTCGCTCGCCATTCCCGCCGCATTTCTCCTCGCCGCGGGGGCATTTTTCTGGCTCGAGACCAGTGTTTTCCCCGGGCTCGACCGCGCCGCCACTGCCCGTCCCTTATGGCTGGAAAAGCACCCTTCCTGCGCCCCGGTACTACCCCGATCGCTGCTTTATAGCCTGTACTATTACTCCGAAAAAGAGCTTCCTGCCTGTGGTATTGTTGACAAGAACGCGTTGAAAATCGGCGGAGATCTCTCTGTGCCTCAACACGTTCCAAATTCGCGGTGACTGAAAGAAAACGAGGATGATCCTTCCCGGCAGCGAGCTCTACAATCTGATTCTGCTTGCGATCGGCATGCTTTGTCTTGGTACGTGGGCGAACACTTACCGGATGACTTCCAGGTGGCGCTTCGAGCTTTATTATTTCGATTTCGCCATCGGCGCTGTGCTCGCCGCCCTCCTCATCGGGTTCACTTTCGGCAGCCTCGGCTGGGATGGATTCGGCCTGATGGACGACCTCCACATAGCGGGCAAATCCAAAATGGCGTACGCGCTCGCCGGCGGCGTGGTGTTCAACCTCGGCAACATGCTGATTATCGGCGCGCTTTCGCTTTGCGGCGTCACCATCGCCTATCTGTCCGGCATGGGAATGATGCTGGCATCCGGTATGCTGATCACCTACTTCACCTCACCCGGTGGAAGCGGCGCGATGACGTGGGGCGGCGCGGCCCTCATGCTGGGCGCAGCCATCGCCCTGACGGTCGCGTTTCGCCAGCAGGCAATGGCGCGCCTCGTGGCCCTGATGCGCGAAGGCAAGACGAAAAGCACCCGCAAGACCGTCAGCATGAAGGGCCAGATTCTGGCCATCGTCGGCGGCCTGATTGCGGGCGGGTTCTTCCCCCTCCTCAACTCCGCTCACTCCGGCGAAAACGGTCTCGGGCCTTATTCCAGCGGCCTTTTCTTCACCATCGGAATTCTGATTTCGACTTTCGTCTTCAACCTCTTCTTCATGAATCTGCCGCTCCACGGCGAGCCGCTCGAATTCACTGCGTATTTCAACGGCAAAGGCAGGTTCCACCTGCTGGGACTCCTCGGCGGCGCACTCTGGTATGGATGGCTTTGCACCATGTTTGTCGCGGCGCGCGCGGAAGGTCAGAATGTCGTCTCTCCCGTCGCTGCCCGTGGACTCCTGCTCGGCGCGATCGCGATCGGCATTGCCTGGGGATTGCTGCGCTGGAAGGAATTCGCAGGTGCTTCAGGCCGCACCCGCACCATCCTGATGGCTGCCCTCATCGTTTTCGTGATGGGCGCCGTCGGGCTTTCCGCCGCCGCCGGCATTTCCACCAACGGCGCTTAGCCCGCTGGCATTCCAGGCCACAATCCGGCAAGCTCTAAACTGGTTACATGGTGGCTGTGGGCGTGCTGATTCTCCTGCCGCTCTACGCGCAGTCCGTGGCCCAATCGCCGGACTATCTCGCGCAGGGCGTAAAGGCGCTGGACGCCAATCAGCCCGCGGCCGCCGAGCCCCTCTTCCGCAAAGCTCTCGAAGCCAATCCTTCCGATCTCCAGGCGAATTTCGACCTCGCCCTCGTCCTCGGCATGGAGCACAAAGATGCCGATGCCGTCGCTGCCTGGCGGAAAACGCTTGAGCTGAAGCCGGGGCTTTACGAAGCCGAGCTCAACCTCGGCATCCTCCTCACCCGCGACCACCAGCCCGGCGACGCTCTTCCGCTCCTGAAAGAAGCGGCCGACGCGAAGCCCTCCGAGTTCCGCCCGCGCTTCTACTACGGTCAGGCGCTCTTTGACGCAGGCCAGTTCACCGAGTCCGAGGCGCAGTTTCGCGCCGCCATCGCGGCCGATCCCAAATCCGCCGGAGCGAATCTGGGCCTCGCGCGAGCCCTGCTGAAGCAGCAGAAACTCCAGGATTCCGAAACCGCCTTCCGCGCCGCCGCCGCGCTCGACCCCGCTTATCACAACGCGCTGCTCGAACTCGCCGCCGAATACGACCGCACAGACCATCGCGCCGAAGCCATCGCCATCCTCCGCGAATTTCCCTCGAACCCGACCGCGACGAAGCGTCTGGCGGAACTCCAGCTTGCCGGCGGCGACGCGAAGGCCGCAATCCCCGCCCTCGAAGCCACCGTGGCGCAGACCCCCACCACCAAAAACCAGATGGCGCTGATCGATGCCTATCGTGACGCCGGCATGCGCGACAAAATGCTTGCGCAACTGAAAATCGCCGTCGAAAGCGATCCCGAAAACTTCGATCTGCACATGTCCTACGGGCGCAATCTCCGCGACCAGCGCCTGTTCACCGCCGCCGCCCAGCAGTTCCAGGCCGCGGACAAGCTGAAGCCGGATTCCCCCGAAGTGCTCAACGAGCTCGCAGGCGTGCTGATTCTTTCCGATCAATACGACGCCGGTCTCGCCGCGCTCGATCGCGTCCACGCGCTTGGCAAGGACATCCCCGGCGATTACTATCTGCGCGCCATCACGCTCGATAAGCTGCGCCGCAACAAGCCCGCGCTCGACGCTTATAAGCAGTTTCTCGCCGTGGCCGGCGGCAAATATCCGGATGACGAGTTTCGCGCCCGCCAGCGCGTGCTTATCCTCGAAAGGGAATTGGGGAAATGATCGCGGTCTTCGCGCTGCTGTTTCTCGCCGCAAACAACCAGCTCACGCTCGACAAAGTGCAGGCCGAGAAGGATCCGGTCCATCGCGCCAAAGCGGCAGTCGAATACGCCGCCATCGCCGAGCGGGTCGCCGAGCAGGCCGGCGACAAGGGCGACAATGC
>CAZPZE010000672.1:0-3590 GCA_964590625.1 uncultured Solibacteraceae bacterium | reverse complement strand
TGGCCAAAGGCGTTCGCGTTGGCAATCGGAATCGCTGTTTGCGCGGCGCGCTGATCGGCGCTGCGCGCGTCGAGAGTCGCCTTCGCGCTCGCGAGTTCCGCCTCATAGTCGCGCGGATCGAGTTCGAGCAGCAGCGTTCCGACTTTGACGTACTGGTTGTTCTCGACTGCCGGGTCGATATACGTCACGGTGCCGGCGATGCGCGAGCTCACGGAGTCGAGATGGCCTTCAATCTGGGCGTCATCCGTCGATTCGTATCCCTGCGAATGTTGCCACCAGAGATAGCCGCTCACGCCGACCAGCAGGACCACAAAGCCCGCGATCCAGCGCGTTGCATTGCGTCCCTTCTCCACCGGAGGCGCGGCGGGCGGGCGAGCCGCGGGCGCTTCCTTTTCATTCAAGAGTTCTGTTTCCGCTTCCTGTGTCATTTGATTTACTTCCCTCCCAACAATCCCCTCAGCCTCGTGTCGGCGCCGCCCATCGCGCGCGCCAGCGACACGCTGGCAAGATCGAGCGAATAGAGGCTGTCGATGTAGTTATCTGCGGCGAGCGCAACCGCTTCCTGCGCCTGCACCACCTCCAGCACATTCGTCACGCCGTTTTCATACCGATCGCGCGATTGTGTGAGAGCGCGATCCGCCAGAGTTCTGTTCTGCTCCGCAACCTTCACGCTGGAATCCGACGCCTCGGCGTCCAGCCACGCGACACGCACGTCGTATGCGACGCGGCCTTTCAGATCGTCATAAGCCGCCTGACGGCGCGCGACTTCCGTTTGCGCCTGCTCGATATCGGAGCGGATTCGTCCACCGGTGTAGATGGGCACCGAGACGTTGCCCTGCAGCGAGTAGACCTGATTCATATTGCCGAGGTTCGCGCCGCCCGCGCCGTAATCAGCGCTGAACGAAACGGTCGGCAGCCGCTGCGCTTTCTCCGCTTTGAGCTTCAGCTCCGCGGCGTGCAGGCTCGCTTCCGCGCTTTCCAGATCGGCGCGCGATTGGAGTGCATCGTTCGTCGCCGATTCGCTCGTCATTCCGGTCAGCGGATGATAAGCCAGCGTGTCGGTCAGCGTGAAGGGCTGATCGACGGCGAGGCCAATAATGCGCCCGAGCGTGAGCTTGTCTTTTTCGAAACGATTCATCGCGTTCGTGACCGCCTGTTCGGCGCTCTGGCGCTCCACCTGCGCACGCAGCGCATCGATCTGCGGAGAGGTTTCGGATTTCACGCGATCAGACGTCAGCTGATCGAGCTCGCGCCCCGAAGCCAGCCGGGCCTTCGCCGCTTCCACGCGCGCGCCGCTCGCCAGCGCCTGCAGATATGCCGTGCCGACGGCAAGCACGACGACATCGCGCGCATCCTTCATATCGAACGCGGACGCCTGCTCTTCGGTCTTCTCCGCCTTGTATTCATCGTGCAGCCGCGCGCTGTAGATGGACTGATCCACCGCAACGCGCGCGTCTTCGAAGCCGAACCCGCCGGTGGTCGCGGGCAGGCCGCGGAATCCCGGGATCGGCGGGAACTTCAGGCCGATTTCCTTCAGGCTGAGATCTTCATACGCCTGGCGTCCCCGCGCCGAGATTTGCGGCAGCATCGCGGATAACGCGCGCAGCCGCGCCGCGCGAACGTCAGCGCTGGTGTGACCGGCATCCACGAGACCGAGGTTGTAATTCAAACCCCGCTCGACAGCATTGTTGAGAGAAATATCCAGATTCGTGCCGGTGGATTTCTGCGGCACGCTGCCTAAATAAGGATTCTGGCGCTGTGTGGCCTGCGCGCTCGGATTCGTAGTTCCTTCCGCCGGATTCACCGGGCGCGGCGTTGCGACCGAGTAGCGAAGCGGGTCAACAGAGCCCGCCTGCCCCCTCGCAAAGCTGGCTGCCAGAAGCCCCGCCGCCAGAAGTCTTACATTCGTCATTACCTTCACCTTCGATTCCAACACCTCCTTGGATCAAAAAAAGACCGATCGGTTTCAGGAATCTTTTCTCCGGCTCGTGATATCTTAATGAGTAAAAGACCGATCGGTCTCTTAGAGGAGTTCCCAGTGCGAACCAGCACGTTGACCAAAGGCGAGCGCACCCGCCAGCAGATTGTGGAAGCCGCCGCATCCCTTTTTAATCAGCGGGGATACGAAGGGAGCACGCTTTCGGGGCTGATGGAAGCCACCGGCCTCGAGAAAGGGGGCATTTATCGTCACTTCTCGAGCAAAGAGGAACTGGCGGCGGAGGCCTTCGACTACATGTGGCAGACAGCGCGGGAGTTACGGCTCGCCGGGCTCGAAGGACTCACAGGCGTGGCGTGGCTGAAAGCCTACATCGGGAACTTCGTCAATAACCGCTCTCCAGTCGCCGGCGGCTGCCCCATCCTGAATACCGCGATCGATGCCGACGACGGCAACCCGATGCTCCGCATGAAAGTCACGAAAGCGCTGAAATCCTGGCGATGCCGGCTGCGGACCGTTATCGAAGATGGCGTGGCGAAGGGAGAAATTCGCCAGGGAGTCGATGCGAGAGCAGCCGCTACCCTGATTGTCGCGACGCTTGAAGGCGCGCTGATGATGAGCCGGATCGAGCGAACCTACGAACCGCTGCGCGAAGTGCAGCGGCACCTGAACGCTTACATCGATCGCGAACTCGCCGTCGAGACGGTCAACTGAACCTGAAATATTCCGGTAGCTCCGCGCCGGGCGGGATGCCGGCGAGCAACGCCGAAGCGTCGCCCACGTGAGTCGGCTAATCCGGCAGCGCGAATGAGATCACGTTGCCGCCGTTGATGACGGCGATATGCTCTTTGCCGTCAAACATGTACGCCATCGGCGAAGCTTTCCAGTTTTGATTACCGAAGAAAGTCCAGAGCACTTTGCCGTTCGTCGCGTCGGCCGCGGCGAATTCCCCGCTCTCTTCACCGAAGAAAACGATACCGGTCACCGTAGAAAGCGTTCCGCCCCAGCCGTTCGTTGTCCCGGGCGTTTCCGGCAGTTCCCACTTCACCGTTCCGGTATTGATATCCATCGCCCGCAGGATGTGCTCGGATAATCCCGGCGCAGCGCGCTGCACGCCGCCGAGGTAGTTGCGGCCGGGAGTCCAGTCGCCGGCGGCTTTCGTGTAGATGCTGCACTTCTCGAATGTCTGGAAGTAGAAAAGACCAGTCGCCGGAATATAGGAAGGCGAATAGAAATTCGTCGCGCCGTCCTGTGACGGGCACACGCGCGTTCCCTCAGGCGTCGGTGCCTGATTCGGCTTCAGAATCGGACGTCCGTCCGATCCGATCCCGCTCGCCCAGGTGAGCTCTTTGATGAACTGCTTCGCGAGCAGCAGTTTGCCGTTGGTCCGGTCGAGAACGTAGAAGAATCCGTTGCGATCGGCGTGCAACAGTAGTTTGCGAGGCTGCCCCTGGAAATTCGCGTCGACGAGCACCGGAATCTCGGTCGCATCCCAGTCGTAGAGATCGTGCGGCGTGAACTGGTAATACCATTTCAGCTTGCCGGTCTTCGGATCGAGCGCGAGAATGCAGTCGGTGTAGAGATTGTCGCCGCCGCGATCGTCGCCGTTGTATTCCTTCGCGGGATTGCCAGTCGGCCAGTAGAGCGTATCGAG
>CAZPZE010000671.1:0-1750 GCA_964590625.1 uncultured Solibacteraceae bacterium | reverse complement strand
TTTATCGAGGCTCCAGGGGAAGAGCAGGTGATTGTCCCAGGTGCGCGTGGAGCGGCCGAACTGAATATCGAGCCAGTCGAGGCAGGCTTCCTGATCGTTCGCGCCGTGGAAGCCGGGTACGCGCAGAATGCCGAGTCGGTTCGGCACGCCGAGCAGCTTGTAAACTTTCAGCGCGGAATAATAAGCCTGCTCATCGCCCCAGGTGTTGGAAACCTGATCGTTCAGGCCGTACTCGATGAGGACGGCGCGCGGCGCGATCCAGGCGATCAGCAGATTGCCGTCAATCGGCAGCCGGTCTTCGCGGCCGGAGAAGAAGCGGAGGCGCGGGATGAACCAGGTGGGGAAGGAGCGCGTGGTGGATTCGATGCTTTCGCCCGCGTTACGTTCGCCGGAGAGACGCCAGGGCAGCACGCCGCCGACGCCGGTGCTGGCCGGGATCACGGCTGCGATGCGGTCATCGAGCGCGGCGCCGAATGCGGCCATCTTGCCATCGCGCGAATAGCCGAAGAGCGCGATCTTTTTCATATCGACCTGCGGCAGTGTGGCGAGATAGTCGACCACCATGCCGGCGGCCCAGCCACGGCGCGGGAGCAGGGCGAAATCGTAATTGGGATAAAGATCGGCGAGGGCGGCGGCGTCATCCATGGCGTCGCTCGCGGCGAAGCCGGCGTTGATGTAGCCGCGGCGAAGGGCGGCAGGCCATCCGGCAAGGCCCGGGGACATGAGGACCGGGAATGGTCCTTTGCCATCGGGAATCGTCACTCGCACGCGCATGGTGCCCTTGTCGCCCGGGCCAAATTCGAGGCGCACGTTACGGACGATGTAGCCGTTTTCCTTTGTTTCATCGAGCACGACGGCGTGGTCGAGCTTCGGACGCGGCGGCATGGTGCCTGACTGATACTTCGCGAAGAGATTGGCGATTTCGGCGCGGCGCGCCTTCCAGTCGGCAGGCGTGCGGACGGGGCGGCCGTCGAGGAATTTCAGCGGGTCCGGCAAGTCATTCTGGCGGGGGAGGGCGTCGAAATCGGGAGGCAATTCGCCGGTCTTTTGCTGCCAGGCTTCGAAGCTCGGAACTTTCGGAATGATGGTTTCGAGTTTCTGGAGATATTGGCGGCGTTCTTCCTGGGTCATGGCCCGGAGGCCGGGGAGGGCGGCGAGTGCGAGCAGGGTGATCAGGATGAGACGACGGGACATGGGGCCTCCTGAAAGTCGGATGACTCTGCATGATACCAGAGGTCTGACATGTTAGTTGTCGGCACCCATGCTGCGGTAGTAACCGGCGCGCCCGATTGTGCTTTACTATTTAGCATGTATAAGCTGCCCTTTCTGGTACTCGCGGCCGTGCTGCCGCTCGCTGCCCAGGTCAAAATCACCCAGGGTCAGAATCAAATCACCGTCGATATCGATGGCAAGCCGTACACCACTTTCTTCTACGGCGCGGACGTTCCGAAGCCGTACCTTTATCCGCTGCGAGCGCCTTCGGGCGTGATTGTGACGCGCGGATTTCCCATGGAAAAGATCGACGGCGAGTCGACGGACCACCCGCATCAGCGCGCGGTCTGGTTTGCGCATTCGAAGGTGAACGGAATCGACTACTGGAACAACGAGTTCAGCTACAAGCTGCCGAACCTGGGCCACATCTTCGTCACGAAGATCGACAAGGTGCAGAGCGGCGCGAAGCAGGGCGAGATTGATGCCACCGCCGAGTGGAAGCAGCCGGACGGCAAGGTGGTGCTCATCGAAAACCGCA
>CAZPZE010000670.1:0-4644 GCA_964590625.1 uncultured Solibacteraceae bacterium | reverse complement strand
ATCAAGGAATGGCTGATGTCGGCCGAATACGTGGTGGCGCACGGCAATCCGCAGGTGATGCTGTGCGAGCGCGGCATCCGCACGTTCGAAACGGCGACGCGCAATACGTGCGACATCGCGGCGGTGCCGGTGCTGAATGAGCTCACGCATCTGCCGGTGATCATCGACCCGAGCCATGCGACCGGAAAGCGCAGCCTGGTGCCGGCACTGGCGAAGGCCGCGGTGGCGGTGGGAGCGGACGGCATGATCGTGGAAGTGCATCCGTGCCCGGAGAAGGCGGTGAGCGACGGAGCGCAGTCGCTGACGATCGACGGATTCAATCAGATGATGCACAGCCTTGAAGGGTACATGCAGCTCTGGAGACAGGAACGCGAAGCATCGATGCCGGTGGCGGTGTAGTCTGAAGGCGTAATGGAAATCGGGCGCCGGCAGATTACGCTCGGAATTGTTGCCGCCGCAGCCGTGCTGCTGGCCGGAGCGGCGGGACTGAAGTGGCGCGACTCGCGTCAGTTTGAAGATATCCACCAGGTGTTGGGGCGTTTTCCCGCGGAAGACGCCGTGGCGCTGCACATCGATTTCGAAGGAATGCGGAAGGCGGGTCTTCTGACCGCGTCGAACGTTCCGCTCGAAACGGACTACAAGCAGTTTCTCGACGGCACGGGCTTCGATTACCGGAAGGATCTGGACGAAGTCACGGCGTCATTTTCGAACAGCGGCAATTTCTTTATCGCGCGCGGGCGGTTCAACTGGAGCAAGCTGCGCGACTATGCGGCGGAGCAGGGCGGATCGTGCTATCAGGATCTGTGCCGGATGCAGGGCAGCCAGCCGGAGCGGCGGATTTCATTTCTTCCGCTTGCGCCCGATGTGATGGCGCTGGCGGTGAGCACGGACGATCTGGCGGCGAACCGGCTGACGAAGGCCGGCGTGCCGGTGAAGACGGAGCTGCCATCGGCGCCGGTTTGGGTGATGGTGCCGGGGAGCATGCTGCGGGAATCAGCCGTGATGCCGCCGGGCATGTCGCTGATGCTTTCGGCGCTGAAGAGCGCGGACCGGCTGGTGGTGACGGTGACTCCTGCGGGCGATGGGCTGGCGGCGAAGATGGAGGCCACGTGCCGATCGCAGGACGACGCGAAGGTGCTGGCGAGCCAGTTGCGGATCGTGACGGACAAGCTGAAGACGGCGCTGGCGGAAGATCCGCGGGCCCGGGGCGATGAGCTCGTGAAGGTGCTGGCCGGCGGAACGTTCGATGACAGCGGCGTGCGGGTCACCGGGCAGTGGCCGTTCAGTAAAGAACTGATTGCGAGTCTCACCAGCGGGATTTAGTACTCGATCCTTCCTTTTTCGTTGACAGGGGTATAGCTACGTTTTACGATACTTCGTAGAACGTAATAGTTATGTCAGACCCTGGACTTCTTGTATTGGCGAGCCTCGCCGAGGGCGATAAGCACGGCTACGCCATGATGCTCGACATTGAGACATTTGCCGGCGTGAAACTCGGCCCGGGAACGCTCTATGGGGCGATCACGCGGCTGGAGCAGCAGGGCTGGATCCGTCCGGTGAATTCGACCGACCGGCGGCGCCCGTATTCAATCACGCCCGCGGGCCGCGGGCATTTGCAGGAAGAGCTGGCGGCGCTGAATCAGGTGGTGAGGACGGGCCTCGCCAGATTGAGGCACGCGTGAACCGGCTGGCGCGGTGGATGATCCGGCTGTATCCGGCGTCATGGCGGGCGCGGTATGGAGATGAGCTGGATGCGCTGATTTCGGACACGGGCGCGGATGCGCGGATTGTGGGGGATCTCGCGCGTGGCGGGATGCGGATGCAGATGAAGTCCTGGCCGTTTGCGTTGCTGGCGGTGGTGATGGGGTTGGCGGGGTTTGTAGCGGGAGCGGGGATTTCGTTCCTGATTCCGAGGGTTTATGAGTCGCGAGCGACGCTGCGATTGGAGGGCTCGCCCGGCAGGGCTGCAGCCATCGAAGACATCGGGCGCCTGACCAATCCCTTGTTCAGCCGCGCGAGTCTGGCGGCGATCATCAACCGGCTCGGTTTATATCGGCACGAGCAAAGGGTGGAGCCGCTCGTGGATGTCATCGACGAGATGCGGCGGGCGATTCTCATCGACTTTGCCAGTCCTCCTGGACACGCGGACATGGTCGCGTTCAATATTCGGTTTGATTACGGAGATGCGCAGAAGGCGCAGCAGACTGTCGCAGCGCTGGTCGCCGGACTTCAGGCGAAGGCATTGCAGGCGGCGAAGGAAGTCGCCGAGCACCGGCCGGAAAAAATGTGGGTCGTTGACATCCCGAACCTGCCGGTCCGTCCGGTCTCGCCGACAGAGAGAACAGTCGCACTGGCAGGAATTCTGTCTGGTTTGCTGTTCGCCGTCATCCTGCGAGCAATCTTTTGCCGCGGCTGGATTCGCAGACGATTCATTGCCGTCGCGGTTGCGATGGGTATTGCGGGGATAATTCTCTCCCAGTTAGCGGAAGCGGTTAATCGGGACCCTAATGTGCATCTGTGGACGAATCATTACCGGTCGACGGCAACGTTTGTTCTGCCGGCATCCCAGCAATCGGAAGTGAATGCGATCACCGACGAAATTCTAAGCCGGAAATCACTGGCGGGAATCGTTCAGAATCCGCGCCTCGGCATTTATTCGAGAGAACAAGCGACCACACCGCTTGAGGATGTCGTCCAGAGGATGAAAGACAGCATCTCCGTCACCCCGCATACCAACGGCGACGAGACGTTCGTCTCCGTAACGTTCGACTATTACGACCGGTACAAGGCTCAGCTAACCGTGCAGGCGCTGCTTTCGAAATATGCGGAGATCGCAGCGGCGAGACTGGGGACACCGGTTGAAACGACTCCCGCGCCGGTGATCGAGGTACTCGACCAACCCAACGCTCCGATCAATCCGGTAAAGCCGAATCGTCACCTGATTGCGGGGACAGGCGGCGTTTGCGGCGTGTTTCTGGCGGGGATCATTTCGCTTCTCCGCCGCCGCTGGAAGCCGGAGCAGAAGCTTTCGGTGAACTCGTGATGCGCCGCATTGCGCAGTGGATGATCCGGCTATATCCCGCGTCGTGGCGAGCGCGGTACGGTGAGGAGCTCGATGCGCTGCTGTCCGATACCGGCGCCGACGCGCGGATTGTCGGCGATCTCGCGCGGGGAGGGATGCGAATGCAGATGAAGGCGTGGCCGTTTGCATTGCTGGCGGTGATGCTGGGCGTCGCCGGATTGTTGGCCGGAGCGGGGATTTCGTTATTCGTACCGAACGTCTATGTTTCAGAGGCTGTCATGCGGATGGACACCGGGCTCGCATCAACGGATCGGCTGGACATCGAGCGCGCCCAGGAGGAGGTAATCAGCCGCAGGAATCTTTCGCGAATCATTACGGAGCGCCATCTCTATTCAGGCGACCTGGCGGTCGAGCCGATGTCAGACGTCATCGATGAGATGAGGCGGGCTATTCAGATCGATCCGATCCGCGTTGCGGGAAACGGCACGGCATTCCGTATTCAGTTCGAATACGGCGACAGGTTGAAGGCCCAGCAGGCGACGGCCGCGCTGGCGGAGAGTTTCCGCAATGAGATTCCGAATCTCTCGCGTTGGAAAGCCGGGCTTGCACAACAGAGACTCTCGGTTTTGGGCATTCCGAGCCTGCCGGACGCGCCTGTATTCCCGCGAAAGACCGTTCTCATGGAAGGTGGATTCCTCGCAGGTGTGCTGATCGCGGCACGGCTCCGCGCCGTCCTCCGCACGCGCTGGCTGCACAGTGGGTTTGTCGTCGTTGCCGCGATAGCGAGTATTGCCGGGATGGTTTTGGCCTCCTTCGGCGCGGACCTCTGGCCCAATTATTACCGATCGACGGCCACCCTCTGGTTGACCGCTCCTCAGAGTGAGGTGACGGCACTGATTGCGGAGACACGCAGCCTGGATTTTCTTTCATTGGTTGCAAACGATCCGCACCTCCAGCTTTACCCGGCGGAAATGAACGAGCAGCCGGTTGAAGAGGTGCTCCGCAGGATGCGGGAACACGTCTCAGTCAATTACCACTCCCTGGGCAGCGGTGTCGGAGCCGAGGTCACGCTGGCGTTCGACTATTACGACCGGCTCAAGGCGCGGCAGGCAGTTCAGACCTTCATCGGGAAGTTCGAAGATCTCGCAGCCCGGCGGCTCGCAAAGGTTCCTGGCGGAACAACAACCTCCACGCCGGTTATCGAGATATTGGAGGGGCCGTCGCTGCCGCAGTCGCCGGTGAAGCCGAATCGCTATGCGGCCGGGTCGACCGGGGCCGGATGTGGCGTGTTGCTCGCCGGTATCGTCTCTCTGCTTCGGCGGCGATGGAAGCCGTCACAGCACGCGCTCCCACTCTGACCACACCTGCTTGAATGAGCCGCCTGTTGTCTCCTATGCTGAAAAGAGACGCATGGAGACGCCGGAAATCCAGCCTGACTTCGAGAGTTTGTATCACCGCGCTTTCGCCGAGCACCGCGTTCGGGCGCTTTGGAACGTTCGCGAGATCGAGCATCCAACGCGGGAGGAGGCATTGATTATTGCGCCGCGGCTTCGCGTCGAAGGCGACCTCAATGCCCGCCGTTTGGCTGAGCAGATCGAGCAGGCTTGCCGTGCCCCTCACTA
>CAZPZE010000669.1:0-3268 GCA_964590625.1 uncultured Solibacteraceae bacterium | reverse complement strand
AAGGGCGATTTTTCGCGTGGGCGTGACGGCGGATCGTCTCGCCACTGCGAGCTGATGCCCGCGCCGCGGTGAATGCCGGGCAGTAGCCGCGACGAGAGGGAGCGCACAGCACAGGGCCAGCGCGGCGGTCATGAGACCGCGGGGGAAATGGACTGAATCACTCAATGCGGAGATGCTAACACAGAAATCCAACTTCGCAAATAGTTAAAGGTAATTGGGAAAACAATATTTCAGACTTTGTATTAAGATTCACCAAATCACGGCAGACAACGAAAGCCAGTGTAATAAAACGCCGGGAAAAACCACTGAGTCAACTTAGTTATTTACCCGACTTTGAAACGATCCCCTTCACCTCATCCACCGTCACGAATTCATTCGCCGCGATAGCCGAAAAGCTCTGTTTCACGCCGCTGGGCCATTCCACCTGCATCGTTTTGACCTGGGTGTCGGCGCCCAGACCGAACGTCAGAGCAAGATCGCTCTGCGAAGCGTAGGTTGATCCGCTGTGCACCGTGCTCCACTGTTTGCCGGACGCGCTCTCGATCCGCACCACGGCGCCGATTCCGTCTTTGTTGGATTTTTCGCCATGAGTTCGGACTGTCAGCCAGTGGTTCCGATTGCCGCCATCGTTCCGAAGCAGACGCGCCGGACCGTTGCTGGTCGTGAACAGCACGTCCAAATCGCCGTCGTGATCGTAATCGCTGTAAATCACGCCGCGCGCGACCATCGGCTGCCCGAACGCCTGTCCGACTTTTGTCGAGACATTCTCGAATCGCTTGCCCCCCAGATTGCGGAACAGCAGCGGCGGCTCCTGGTAGTGGATCTTCGGCTGCACCCGGCCGATTTGCTCCTCAATGTGGCCGTTGGCGGCGAGGATATCCGGATAGCCGTCGAGATCGTAGTCGAAGAAGAACACGCCGAACGCCAGCGAAAGCAGGCTCTCCTTGCCGACTGCCGAACCGGGTGCCTGGTCGACAAAGAGCCCGCCGCCCTCGTTGTGATAGAGCCCCAGCATCTGGTTTGAGAAATTGCCGACCAGAATGCCGTAACGGCCCGAGCGGTCATAATCGGCGAAATCCACGCCCATCGCGCCGCGCGCCGAACCGTCGTCGCTGAGAGCCACGCCCGCCGTCATCGCGCAATCGGTAAAAGTGCCGTTCTTGTTGTTGTGGTAGAGCTTGTTGGGCTGCGTGTCGTTGGCGACGAACAGGTCCGGCCAGCCGTCGTTGTCGTAATCGACCACGGCAACGCCCAGGGACTTGCTGGTCGGGTCGCCCACGCCGGATTTCGCGGTGACGTCCGCAAAGCGCCCGTTGCCGAGATTGTGGAACAGCCGGCTGCGCGTGCCCTTGTACGATTCCGGCGTGCAGTAAGACTTGTTGGTGCCGTCGAGCGAGCAGGAAACATCGGTCTTCTGGGTCCACTGCACATAATTCGCAACGAACAGATCGAGCTTGCCGTCCTTGTCGTAATCGAACCAGGCGGCGCTGGTGCCGAAATCGGCGTTCACGATCCCGGAAGTCTTCGTGACATCGCGGAAATGGCCGCCTCCTTCGTTGTGATAGAGGCGGTCGCCTTCGAGCGCGGTCACGTAAATATCATCGCGGCCGTCGTTGTCGTAGTCGCCCACAGCCACGCCGATTGCGTAGAGCTGGGCGTCGAGCCCGCTGCCGGCCGTGATATCGGTAAACGTGCCGTTTTTGTTGTTCCGATAGAGCTTGCTGGTGGATTTGTTGGCGCCCGGCGTCCAGTTGCGGCTGTTGACGAGGAAGATGTCGCTCCATCCATCGCCATCCACATCGAGGAAAGCCGCGCCGGAACCGACCGTCTCCGGCAGATACTTTTTGCCCGACTTGCCCGCGTTGTGAACGAAATGAATGCCGGCGGAGGCCGTCACATCCGTGAAATGAACGTCCGCAACTCCCGCCGGGCCCGAAGTGGCCGCGATCGCGAGAATACAACAGGCGCTCAATACCAGGAATACTCTCACTCCATCTCCTTGCCCGGCTTCAGATTTGGAGACACTCCGCGCACGCCGGAATTGTGCGGAGAGAAAACGGCACCAACGCGGCGCGGCGGGTGTGTTAATCCGTCATTATACGCAGCATGGGCCTCAGCCGTGTCGCACTTAACGTGTGAGAACCATGAGAAGTTTGTTTCATCCGCGCGAAACGCGCGCGCGAGCCACCGCACTTTATTTTGTGCTGGTTTTCGTATACGAGCGAAGTGCGTTAGCATTGGGAATCCGATCATGACCCCCGAGACCATCGGCGACGCGGCGCCACTGCTGGAAAAGCTGTTTTTGTTCGAAGCTGTCGAAGATTCGCGCCCGGTCCGGGTCGCCGCGGGCCGCATTCCGGAATGGCTGCGGGGCACCTACTATGTCAACGGTCCCGCGCGGTTCGAACGCGGCGGGACTCGGATGAAACACTGGCTCGATGGCGATGGCATGGTCTGCTCCATGCGTTTCACCGCGGATGGCGCGCGATTCACCAGCCGCTTCGTCCGAACCGTGAAACTGCAGGAAGAAGAAGCCGCCGGGCGATTCCTTTATCGCGGATTCGGCACGTCTTTCGAGGGCGACCGCCTGCGCCGCAAGGTGATGCTGGAACCGCCGGTGAACGTCAGCGTGTATCCGTGGTCCGGCAAGCTGCTGGCGTTCGGTGAACAGTGTTTGCCGGTGGAACTGGATCCGGAAACGCTCGAAACGCGCGGCGTTTACGACTTCGAAGGCAATATCAATGACGCGAGCCCGTTCGCGGCGCACGCGAAGGTCGATCCCGCTACCGGCAATCTGCTGAACTTTGGCATTTCTTTTTCGGCGACCGAGCCGATGCTGAACGTCTATGAATTCGATCCTGCGGGCAATCTGCTGCGCCGGCGCCGGCATCCGCTGAAATACCAGCACGCCGTCCATGATTTCGGCTTCACGCCGAACTTTACGGTCTTCTACCTCAGCCCGCTGCACATGGACTTCGGCCGATTCTTTAATGCAAATCTTTCGGTGATGGAATCGCTCGACTGGTATCCGGAAAAGGGCGCGCGCATCCTGGTCGCGCCGCGGACCACCAAAGAGCCCGCATTCACCGTCGAAGTGGACCCGCGCTACAGCCTCCATATGATCAATTGCTTCGAGGAAGACGGCGCGATCACGGTGGATGTGCTCGAAATGGACCGCGCCATCTACGGCGAATACCAGACCATTCCCGATCTCTTTACCGATCCTCCGCCCTGCCGGCCGGTGCGCTATGTCATCGACCTCGCCTCG
>CAZPZE010000668.1:0-2136 GCA_964590625.1 uncultured Solibacteraceae bacterium | reverse complement strand
ATCTTCGTCGAAGGCCATCCCGAGCGCTATCACGAATACTCCGGGAAAGTCTACGCCGTCCTGCAGCGCTTCTCACCGCTCGTCGAAATGGCGTCCGTTGACGAAGCCTACGTCGATATGACGGGCACCGAACGACTGCTCGGTCCGCCGCTGCGCGCCGCCCATTCGCTGCACGAAACCATGAAGGCAGAAACCGGCCTGAACTGTTCCATCGGCATCGCCACTTCAAAGCTCGTCGCCAAGATCGCCTCCGACCAGGCGAAGCCCAACGGCATCCTCTCCGTCATGCCGGGCGTGGAAGCCCGCTTCCTCGCGCCGCTCGAAGTGCGCCGCATCCCCGGCGTCGGCAAGGTCACGGAAAAGAACCTGCACGCGATCGGCATCCGCCGCATCGGCGACCTGGCTGAGCTCGATGAAGCCGATCTCGAAGCACGCTTCGGCAAATGGGGACTCGCGCTCGCCGGCAAGTCCCAGGGTCTCGACGCCGGCGGCTGGTTCGATTCCGAAATCGGCGAGCGCGTTCAGCCGAAATCCATCAGCCACGAACACACGTTCAACAGCGACACGCGCGATGAAAATCAAATCGATGCTACGATCGCTCACCTCGCCGAAAAAGTCGGACGCCGCCTGCGTGAACACGGACTCTACGCCCGCACTATCCAGCTCAAGCTGCGCTATTCGGATTTTTCAACCATCACCCGCGCTCACACGCTTCCCGCGCCGACGCAGATCGATATCGATCTTGTCGAAAGCGCGCGCCGCCTCGTGCGGGATAACTGGGATCGACCGCGCGCCATCCGCCTGCTGGGCGTTCACGCCTCGGGATTCGTCGAAGAGCGCGGGCAGCTCAACCTGATCGACGGAGGCCGCTCCGAACGCTGGCGACAGGCCCTTGAGGCAACGGACAAACTCCGCGATCGCTTCGGCGAATCCGCTGTCTCGCTTGGTTCGGGATTGCGCGGGCGTTACCGGGAACGCGTGCAGGAAAATCCGACGGCGCTCCCCGGCAAAGAACCTACTCGACGCTGACCGTCACGTTCACCGGCACGTTCTTCGGCGGGAAGCACATTCGGTCATTGCACGCCTGATAGCGCAGCGTTCCGGTTTGGGCCGCCATCCCGCTCTGCGCATTAGCCGGCACCTTGAATTTCGTGACCAGATCGAAATTTCCGGTCACCACGGAAATCTTCTTCCCCGCAGTGAAGCCATACTCTTCCATCTGCGGTTTCGGATAAGTGATCGTGGCGCCCTGGAGCGGACCGCCCGTCCACTTCAGCGTGAGCGGAATCAGATTCGGATCGGTCGGCTTATCGCTGTTGGCATGGAAGCCCGCCGGCAGCGAAACCTTCAGAGTGATGGTGGCGGGCGCGCCGCGCTTCACCTTCACGGTGGGCTGCGGCTCGATCTTCATCTGCGGCGCCATCTGCGCGAACAGCGCGACGGACGCTGTGAACAGGAACACTCTAAAGCAGTTTCTGAATCGCATCATCAAACTCTTTCTTGTCGACCAGGCCGACGTGAATCGACGCAATGCGGCCATCGCGGTCGATTATGAATGTTGTGGGCAACGCTTCCACGTCGCCGTACTGATCGCTGGTTTTCTCATCGCCCATCACCACTTCGTAGTTGATCTTCTTTTCGGCCATGAAGGGCTTCACGTCTTTCCAGCCGCCGTCATCCATCGAAACGCCGAGGACGGCAAAGCCGCGATCCTTGTACTTGCGCTGAAATTCGGTGAACCACGGAATCTCGATTCCACACGGACCGCACCACGTGGCCCAGAAATCGAGCAGTACGACTTTCCCTTTGTAATCAGAGAGATGGACGGTTTTGCCGTAGGAATCCTTCAACTCGAAATCGGGTGCGCCTTTGCGTTCTTTGCTGTCTTTCACCACCTGGTGCGGCTGGTCGCGGCCCGGCCAGCCGATGGAGCCGAGCGTGACCGCAATACCTGTAATAACCGCGAGCAGAATGAAGAAACGTCCAGGCGGAACGGTGCTGGGGTTGAAGTTCACTCTGATCCAATTATATCGGGAGGTGGAAATCAGGGTTGTAACAGCTCGAGAGCCTGCTCCGCTGACTGGCCTTCGCCGAGGCGCACCACCGCCGATTTTTCGCGCGCCACCGGCTCGTCGT
>CAZPZE010000667.1:0-1932 GCA_964590625.1 uncultured Solibacteraceae bacterium | reverse complement strand
GAGCCGCGTTCAACTACGATCCGGCGCAGACCACGAATTTTCCCGCCGCGCTTTCGTTCGTGCAGGGCCTGCCGCCGGGTGGTATTTCGGTGACGGGATCGGTGACGACCACGGGATCCAACGTGATCGAGGCCGCCGGACCGAACAATGCTTCGAATTCCTGGAATCGCCGTAATCTCTTCACGTATGCGGATGATGTGCAGTACACCCGGGGCAAGCATCACTTCAGCACCGGCGTTTGGTTTCAGCGGCTGCGCGATAACGAAAACAGCGGATCGCGGCAGCTCGGTATCGCGACGTTCACCGGCATCGGGAATCTCCTGGCCGGGACGGTTCAGTCATTCCAGGTGATTCCGCAGGCCAACGAGCTTGGCTGGAGAAGCTGGTACGGAGCATGGTATGCGCAGGATGAAATCCATCTCCTGCCCCGACTGACTGTGCAGCTTGGGTTGCGGCATGAGTTTACAACGGGCTGGAACGAGGTTTCGGGCCGCGCCGCGAATTACATCACGGACGCGAGCGGAACGCTGCTCACCGATCCGCTCGTCGGCAATTCGATTTACACGAAGAACAACATGACGAAGCTGTTCTCGCCGCGGGCGTCGCTCGCGTGGGACGTTTTCGGCAACGGCAAGACCGCGGTGCGGGCGGGTTACGGCATCTACTATTCGATGATTGACGCCCTGAACTTCCTGATGAACTCGCTGCCCCCGTGGAACAGCAGCCTGTCATTCAACAATCAGCCGTTGCTGCCGCTGCTGCCGATCGTGCAGAGCGCTCCTCCGGCGTGCGGTCCGGGATCGAAACCGACGTGCGTATTCGCGCCGCAGGGGCTGCAGCCCGATGCGAAAGCGCTGGCAGTGAACGAATGGAACTTCGCGATCGAGCAGGAGATCGCGAAGGGTACATCGCTGCGCGTCAGTTATGTCGGTTCGTTCGCGGTGCACGGGCTGTTGAGCGTCGATCCGAATACGATTGCGCCGCAGATCTGCGCCACCGCCACCTGCGTGAGCGGCGGCACGCCCGGTGTCAACAAGGGAACGGTGACGCAGGGACAGCAGTATATTCCGCTCGGCACACGGCCAAATCCGAATCTGGCCGCCGGCTTCTTCTGGTACACGGAAGGCAACAACCGCTACAACGCGCTGCAGGTGGATGTGACGCGCCGCCTCAAGCGAGGGCTGGAACTGCGCGCGAATTACACGTGGTCGAAAAACCTCGATATGAATTCCGGCCTGACCATTGCGCAGTCTAACAATCAGCCGCAGATGGTGATGGATCCGCGCGATCCGAGCCGAGACTGGGGACCCTCCGCGCTGAATCCGCCGCAGCAGGTCACCGGCTCGTTCCGCTATCAACTGCCCTTCGGACGCAACCAGATGTGGCTGAACAGCATGAATCCGCTCGCCGAAAAGTTCCTTGGCGGCTGGCAGGTCAACGGGATCGTGACGCTGCTGAGCGGCTTCCCGTTTACCCCGGTCGTCGGCTCGAACCGTTCGGGTGACGGTGATATCCGCAATCCGGACCGGCCGAATGTCAATCCGGCATTCTCCGGACCCGTGGTCCTCGGCAATCCGCATCAATGGTTCGATCCGCATGCGTTCAGTCTGCCGACGATCGGTACGTGGGGGAATGAAGGCCGCGGCGTTTTCTCCGGCCCGGGAATGGCGACGGCGGATCTTTCGCTGTTCAAGAATATTTCGCTGACGGACCGCACGAGCCTGCAGGTCCGCGCCGAAGCATTCAACGCGCTCAACCACACGAACTTTGGCCCACCCAGCCCGACAGTCTTCGCTGGTCCGTCGATCAGCCCCACCGCGGGTCTGATTACCGACACTGCGACGACGTCACGGCAGATTCAGTTTGGAATGAAGCTGATCTTCTGACCGTTGAAGTCGCGTCAGCTCAAACGCACCGCAGGTCGCGTGTCCG
>CAZPZE010000666.1:0-1779 GCA_964590625.1 uncultured Solibacteraceae bacterium | reverse complement strand
CGCCACTTCGGCTACCGAGTCCGAACCCTGCGGAATGCGGTATTCGAGCTCGATGTTGGCGGGGAACTTGTATTTGTTCTTCCGCATCATCTGGAGCACTTCCTTGATGGGAGTCTGTCCCTGGCCCCAGGGCTGCGTGGGAGCTGCTACGCCGCATTTATCGGGCTTGTTGCTGTCCTTCAGGTGCAGGTTGGTGATGCGGTCATGGATTTCCGGGATGAACGTGAGCGGATCGTAGCCGGCCTGGGTGAAGTGGCCGATATCCAGGTTCACGCCGATGTACTTGCTGAAGCCCATGATCTCGCGGAAGGTTTCCGGTTTGGCGAATTCTTCCGGATCGTAGATGTTGAAGTGGCCGTGGCCGCCCCACATGATTTTGTACTTGTCGGCGAAAGGCGCGACGCGTTTCGCGACGGTGACCGTGGTGCTGCAGGAGATGGCCCGCACGCCGAGATCACGCGCCATCTGGAACGCGTAATCCATTTCTTCGGGCGTGGTGTTCAGGCTCATGTTGTAGCAGAGGATCTGAATGTCGACGCCGGCATCGTTGAATTTCTTGCGGACTTCTTTCCAGCGCGCGGGAGTAGCGCCCTTTCTCCATTCGGCAACGGACTTCTGGTAAGCCTCCATCTCGGGCGTGGGCTGCTGCGGACCGCGTCCGCCGCCGCGTCCGGCGGGCGCCTCGCCCCTGGCTGCCGCTGCTTTAGCGATCGAGTCGCGTCCGGAAGGCGTGTTGGCTGGGCATCCGTTGGGGGCCATGGCAACTTCACCGTTGGCCGCTGCGCCGCCGGCCCGGCCGCCACCGCGTCCGCCACGGCCTGATCCACCGCGACCGGCGCCAAAGCCGCCGCCGCGGCCCGCGTTCGGATTCGCCGGGATGCCGGCGATGATTTCACAATCGCCCGACATGAGCTCGACTTCGCTCAGCCCGATTTTCTGCAGGGCTGCCGGCATATCGGGCGCCGCGACGCCACCCTGCGCCGGGCCGCCCCGGAAGCTGTAGGTGATGGTCCCGATCTGGACGCCATCGATTTTTGAACTTTGCGCCGCCGAAAGGAGGCTGGGAATGGAGAGTCCCGCCGCAGCCGGAATGCCGGCGAGAGCGAACTTTCCGAAATCTCTTCTGGTGAAATTCATATCGACCCCTTTTGAGTTGTTTGTCCCTGTTACGAAACTATCCTACTTTCTCAGTGCCTGCTCGATCGCCGCTTCGGCGACCGGGGCCATGAGTTTAAATCCTTCCGCGTTGGGATGGAGGCCATCCACCGAAATGCCGGGTTTGAGAAATCCCTTGTCGTCGACCATGGCGCTGAAGTAATCGCAGTAGATGGCGCCGCTTTTCGCCGCGTAATCCTTCAGCCAGGCATCGATTTTCAGGATGTCGGCCGGTGGGCGGCCTTCGCTCATCTTTGTGCGGCCATAATCGGCGATCGGCATCACGGAGCAGAGAATCACTTTGATGTTGTGGAGCTTCGCGAGCT
Organism: uncultured Solibacteraceae bacterium; assembly: GCA_964590625.1. Classification (GTDB taxonomy): domain Bacteria; phylum Acidobacteriota; class Terriglobia; order Bryobacterales; family Bryobacteraceae; genus BOG-234. Next base: position 298 of record CAZPZE010000666.1, on the reverse strand, counting down.
CCGTCATCGCCATGATGTTTTCTTCGATCATTTCCGCCGTCTCCGGGCCGTTGTTGCGCGCGATGTCATTGGTTCCGGCGAGGAGAATCATGGCGGCGGGCTTGAGATCAATGACGTCCGGATACATGCGGACCAGCATCTGCGAGGTCACCTGGCCGCTGATGCCGCGATTGACGTAGGGTTTTCCGGGGAAGGAAATCGGGAGCTTCCAGATATCGGTGATGGAGTCGCCGAGAAAGACGACGCGATTGGGGTCGGGCTGAGCTTTGAGTTTTTCGTCGTCGTCGTGGTAGCGGCC
>CAZPZE010000665.1:0-2518 GCA_964590625.1 uncultured Solibacteraceae bacterium | reverse complement strand
GTACATCGGCACGCTTACCGGGTTCCAGGCTGCCGGCGCTGGCCGCGATGCCTGCCCGCTCAGCCGGGGTCAGGCTGGCCATCCGGATAATCTCCGGCAGCGACGCCGAAGTATCGCGCCGCATCGTTCGCACCATCGTGTCGAGACCAGCGACGGAGCTTGCGAGAGCGTCGCCGTCATCCGCCCGGCCCACCCTGCGGTCGCTGACGCACGAGGAGCCGTCCTGTTCGGGGCCGAACCGGTAACGGCCCGGCGGCATGTTGAGCGCGCGATTGGAATCGGTCACCAGACAGAGCCGCGACGCGCCCTTCATGCCAAACGCAAATTCGAGCAGCTCCGGCGAAAGATGGCAGCCGTCCGCGATGACCTCCGTGCTCATCTCCGGACTAGCGAGAACGAACTGCTCCATGCTCGCCTGCATCGGGGTGCCGAAACGAGTACGCAGCGATGCGACCGAACTCATCGCACACCAGAAGTGATCGACATGACGAACGCCGGCGTCAAATGCCCGAACCATCTCACTCCAGCTCGCGTTCGAGTGCCCGCAGGTGACGAGACAGCCGCGGGCCGACGCTGCGCGATAGAACGCCTGGGCGCCCGGTAGTTCCGCCGCGCAGGTGGCGATGCGAACGATGTTGTTCGCGAGTAGCTCGTCGTACTCTTCGGGCTGCGGATCGCGCCGTCCCGCGGCGGAATGGCAGCCAACCTTGTCTTCCGCGAAATAGGGCCCGTAGAGATGGACACCCGCGATCCGCGCGCCATCCCGCGGAGTCCAGTTCTGGCGCACTTCATCGCATGCCTCAATCATCCGCCTGATCTGCTGCGGCGAACCGGTGGTCGTGGTCGGAAAAATCGTCGTGGTGCCGTGGCGCAGATGCGCGCGATTGGCGGTGCGAACGCGATCGGGCGTGCCATCCATGTAATCGGCGCCGTCCCCGCCGTGCACATGCAGATCGATGAATCCAGGCGCGATGTACGGCTCGCCGGGACGTGGCACGGACGCGGCATCCACCGAAACGATGCGCCCATCGGCGATGGTCAGCGATCCCCACGCGATGCGATCCGGAAGAATCAGATTTCCTTCGAGCCTGGAGGGCGCGTGCACGCTCTCAGTATAGGGATTCACGCTATCCTGAAATCCGAAGTGAAGACCGACCCTAAGCCGCCACGCCTCTTTCTCATCGATAGTTTTGGCTTCATCTTCCGGGCGTTTCACGCGCGCGCCCGCACCGGCGCGCCGCCGATGCGCACCACGACCGGTATTTCCACCGAGGCCACGTTCATCTTCAATAACATGCTGCGGAAGCTCACCCGCACGTACGAGCCGGCCTACATGGCGGCCGTATTTGAGAGCCTCGGCAAGACGCATCGCGAGACGGAATACGCCGATTACAAAGCAAATCGCGCCGAAACGCCGGACGATCTGCTGCAGCAGATCCCCTGGGTGCGGCGCCTGATCGAAGCGCTGCGCATTCCGATCGTCGAGTGGGAAGGCTTCGAGGCCGACGATGTGATCGGCACGCTCAGCCGCAAGGCCGCGGCGGCGGGATTCGATGTGGTCATCGTTTCGAGCGACAAAGATCTGCTGCAGCTCGTCACCGATCGCGTCCACATGATGAATCCCGCGAAGGACGACACCTGGTACGACCCCGCGAAAGTCCGCGAGTTTATGGGAGTCGAGCCGAAGCAGGTGGCCGATCTGCTTGCGCTCAAAGGCGACGCAGTGGATAACATTCCGGGCGCCCCCGGCATTGGCGATAAGGGCGCGAAGGATCTGATTGCGCAGTTCGGATCGGTGGAAGCCGCGCTCGATCGCGCTGCGGAAGTCACGAAGAAGATGTATCGCGAGAGCCTGCAGAATAATCGCGAGCGCATCGAGCTCAGCAAGCGTCTCGCAACCATCGACTGCAATGTGCCGATCGAATTCGAACCTGCGAAGTTCGCGATTCAGGAGCCCGATCCCGCACTGCTCAAGCCCTTGCTGAAAGAGCTCGAATTCTTCAGCCATCTGAAGGAGTACACGGAATCGCTGGGGCCTTCGGAAGACAATCGCCCGCGCGATTTCGCGACTCTTGCGACCGCCGAAGAGACCGTCGCCTGGCTCGCCGCGCGGCCGGCGGAGAAGACGCTCTCGTTTTCGTTCAGCAGTGACTGCGGCGAAATCGGCATGAGCTGGAAGGAAGGCGAAGCGCGCGCGGTACCGGTGAGCCGCGTGAGCGAGTTGCGCGCGGTGCTCGAAAATCCCGGTATTCCGAAGTCGGCCGCCGATCTGAAAAATTTCCAGCGCACGCTGCTTGGCCTGCAGATTGAGCCGCAGGGATTCGGCGACGATCCGTCGCTTTATTCGTTCCTGCTCGATGCCGAGCCCGGCAGTTGCAGTCTGGAGGCGATGATCGAGCGGCGGCTCGAGCTCAAGCCCGGTCCGCGGGCCGATGAACGCGCCCACTTCACCCACGAGCTGACGCAGTTGCTTCGCCCCGAGATCCTGCGCCGCGAATCCATGCTGCCGCTCTATCGT
>CAZPZE010000664.1:0-2439 GCA_964590625.1 uncultured Solibacteraceae bacterium | reverse complement strand
CTGCCCACTTACGGCGCGCTGGTGGCGATCGCGTTTCTTGTCGCGCTGTGGATGACGTCGCGGTTTGCGAAGCAGCGTGGGCTGAATTCCGAGAAGGTGGTGAATCTCGGGGTGTACTGCGCGCTCGTCGGCATGCTGGGAGCGAAGCTGCTGATGATCGCGATGGATCCGATGTACCGGCAGCATCCGGCGGAGATTTTTACGCGCGAGACGCTGCAGAGCGCGGGGATTTTTTATGGCGGATTCATCGCGGCGCTGGTGTTTGCGTTCCTCTATATGCGGGCGCAGCACATGCCGATCCTGAGTACGGCGGATTTGTTTGCGCCAGGCGTGGCGCTGGGGCACGGGGTCGGGCGGCTGGGATGTTTTTCGGCGGGATGCTGCTGGGGGAAGCCGACGTCGCTGCCGTGGGCGGTGACGTTTACCAGCAAGGACACGACGACCGGCGTTCCGCTCGGCGTGCCGCTGCATCCGACGCAGTTGTATGAGGCATTCGCGGAGGGAATCATTTGTCTGATTCTGGTCCGCATGCTGCGGAAGGGGCATCGGACGGGGCAGGTGATCGGGATGTACCTGCTGCTTTACGGGATGGTGCGGTTCGCGGTGGAATTCCTGCGGGAGCACGATGAATCGAATCCGTTCGGCGGACCGTTCGTGCTGGAGCAGTGGATTTCGCTTGTGGTCGCGGTGTTCGGAGCGTGGCTGCTTACGCGCCGCGATGCGAAACTTGTGCCCGCGACTGCCTAAGGCCGCTTGTAGACGCGGACGTAATCGACCAGCATTTCCTGCGGGAAGGTGGTAGTGGGGCCGACAGGGCCGCCGAAATTGCCTCCGACCGCGACATTCAGCAGGATGAAGAACGGCTGATCGTAGACCCACTTGGTGCCGGCGGGGATATCGGTGTCGTGCACGGTTTCGTAGGCGGTGTCATCGACGTAGAACGTGATTTCGGTGGGTTTCCAGTCGATGGCGAAGATGTGGTAATCGTCCGGGAATTTGCGGCCGTTCGGGAGCGTGTAGATGGCGGTCATCGGCTTGCCGCCGGAGTAGCCGGGTCCGTGAAGGCTGCCGTGGTTGATGGATGGCTCACGGCCGAGGCTTTCCATGATGTCGATCTCGCCGCAGGCGGGCCAGTTGCGGCCGTTGAAGGTGTTGCCGAGCATCCAGAAGGCGGGCCAGAGGCCGGCGCCGGCGGGGACTTTGATGCGGGCTTCGACGCGGCCGTTGGGTGAGGCGGCGAAGAGTCCCTGGGTTTTGAGGCGGGCGGAGGTGTAGGAGTTGGGGCCGGTGGCGGGGCCGTCTTTGGCAGGTTCGGCGCGGATGACGAGGTTGCCTTTGCCATCGAGGTGGGCGTTTTCGCGGTCTTTGGTGTAGTTTTCGAGTTCGCGAGTGCCCCAGCCGTTGTTGTTGCCGAGGTCGTAGGTCCATTTGGCGGAGTCAGGGGCGGTGTTGGCGGGGCCGTTGAATTCGTCGCTCCAGACGAGCTGCCCCTGTGCGAAGCAGGCGCTGGCGGTCAGGAGCGCGATCCACAAAACTTTCATGCTGCGAGTTTAGCGGACTTTCTCCAGTGTGTCGCGGGCGATGAGGAGTTGTTCTTCGGTGGGGATGACCCAGACGGCGACGCGCGACTGGCCGATGCGTCGCGCGGTTTTGGATTCGGCGTTATTCAGGGCGGGATTGATGGCGATGCCGAGGCCGTCGAGATTGGCGCAGATTCCGGCGCGGACGGGTGCCGAGTTCTCGCCGATGCCGCCGGTGAAGACAAGCGCGTCGGCTCCATTCATGGCGGCGATGTAGGCCCCGATGAACTTTTTCGCGCGGTAGCAGAACATATCGAGCGCGAAGCGGGCATGATCGTTGCCGTTATCGGCGGCGCTCAGGATATCGCGCATGTCGTTTGAGACGCCGGAGATCGCTTTGAGGCCGCTGCTCTGGTTGAGCATTTTGAGGAGGCTGGCTGGGTCTTCGCCTTCGCGCGTGATCAGGTGGAGGAGCGCGCTGGCATCGACGTCGCCGCTGCGTGTGCCCATCACCAGGCCTTCGAGCGGCGTAAAGCCCATCGAGGTGTCGACCGATTTGCCGCGATCGACCGCGCAGACCGAACAGCCGTTGCCGAGATGGCAGATGACGAGGCGGAATTCTTCGGGCGGCTTGTTATGGAGCTTCGCGAACCGCAGGGCGACGGAGCGATGCGAGATGCCGTGGAAGCCGTAGCGGCGGATTTTGCGGGATTCGAGGTAATCCTGCGGCATCGCGTAGGCGTGGGCGTGGCGCGGGATAGTCTGGTGAAAAGCAGTGTCGAAAACGGCGACGTGGACGGCGTCCGGCAGATGCTTTTTCGCCGCACGATACGCGGCCAGGTTGTGAGGATTGTGCAGCGGCGCGAGACTGCTCAGGTCTTCGATTGCTTTCTCGACCTTCGCATCAATCACGAGTGAG
>CAZPZE010000663.1:0-16157 GCA_964590625.1 uncultured Solibacteraceae bacterium | reverse complement strand
CCCGGAGCGACACGGAACTGCTTTCCGCCGGTTTCAATAATTGCATTCATTGGAGTCTCTTGAACCTCAGTGGGACGCTCAGGCGCACACTTCCCCGCCCGGGCACGAACCAGAATTTTCATTGTAATACATAGGGTTGGCTGCCGGCAAGCGAGGGGCCTACTCGACCAGCTTCACCGGCCCGCGCCCGGCAAACAGCGCTTCGAGATCGCCACTGAAGTTCCCGAAGTAGTCATCCGTGAATTCGAACGACCCGCCGATCAGAAATTCCAGACGGCAGATATAAACATACCCATTTTCCTCTGCCCTGCGCTCTCGGGAAAAGCTCTTCACCCCGTCGAACGCCAATTCCCATGCTTCGCCGAAAAAAGGTCGGAAGACAATCCCATTGGGCTTCAAAATCACGACGTCCCGGCTCCAACTCAGCATTCCGAAAGCGATCACCAGAACGATGGCAGCTCCGGTCAGCAGCCGCGACACAACCCCGGTAAACAGCAAGCCCGAAAGAATCAGAACAGCCCACCCGCAGAAGCTCGGCGTCCGTTGATTCGGATAAACGCAGATCGCGCCGTCTTCACCTTCGTGAAGCCACGCCCAAATCGACGCCATCCGTACAGATTACCCGAAGCACGCACCTGACTCTACTCGAATCGCAGCGCATCCATCGGATTCACTGCCGACGCCCGGCGCGCCGGAATCAATGCCGCGCCCACCGCGGTCGTACACAGAATCAACGTCGCCGCCACTATCGTCACCGGATCGGTCGGCTTCACCTCAAACAACTCTGATTCCACAAATCGCCCCAGTCCCCACACACAAGGCACCGCAACCGCCGTCCCGATCGCGATCATCACCAACGCATCCCCCAGCACCATCCAGATCGCCGATAACCGCGTCGCCCCCATTGCCAGCCGAATTCCAATCTCCCGCGTCCGCCGCGTCACTACGAAAGACATCACCCCGTACAGCCCCACCTCCGAAAGCATCAGCGCGAGCGTTCCGAAGCCCGTCGACAGCACAGCCACCATTCGCTCAGTATTCAGCGACCGGCTCACCTGATCATCCAGTGTTCGGAAATCACGAATCGGCAGAGTCGGGTCGGCGTCATGCACGATTGCCCGTATGCTCCGGAACGCGGAATCCGGCGTCCCCCGGAATCGAACGTAAAAATTCGCTCTGAGATCATCGCTCTTCATGGCAAACCACGCCTGCTCCGATTGCTCACGAACATTCCGGTAATTGAAGTTCCCCACCACGCCGACGATCTCCGTATCCGTCTTGACTGTCGATGTATTCCCCTCCCCGATATACACGCCGAGCGGATTCGTACCCCTCAGATAGCGCTTCGCAAATGCCTCATTGACAATGGCCACGGCCTGGCCTCCCCGCGCAACCGGCACCCAGTCGTGATCGTTGAAATCCCGCCCCGCAACAATACGGACACCGAGTGTGGAAAACAGGCCCGGCGTAGCAGCGTTCAGATCGACATCGTCCTCTGTGGGAAACTGCCGGTTGCTCCTGATCGTAACCGGATCATTCCATGATCCGCCAGTCAGCAATGGCATTGCCGCTATCCCGAAGCTCTGGGTGTTCGGGGAATGGCGAATTCCTTCTTCCACTCTTCGGATCAGCTCATTCGCGCGCGCCCTCGAGTACCCATTCAGAGCCGGGTTCACCCCAAAGTAAACCAGACTCGACGTATCGAACCCCGGCCCCTTCGCGAGGAGCACCGTGAGCGTTCGGAGAAAGAGTCCCGCCGCCACCAGCAGAATCAGCGTGAACGCGATCTGCATCGTCACAATCACGCGCCGCAGCCGAATACCTCTGAACGCAGCGCCTGTCCGCTCGCGCATCGCGGAGATAAGAGATTCTCCGCCCACCTGCAGCGCCGGCGCGCAGCCGGCCAGAAAACCGGCTGCCGTACTGACCAGAAATGCGTAGAACAGAACGTGCCCGTCAACATTCGCCGCCAGCGCGTTCGACGCCACGTCCGCAGGCAGCGAGGCGACCAGCGCACGAATCACGATCGGAGTCGCCGCAACGCCGACCACGCCGCCCACCAGCGCGAACACAGTACTGTCAGCCAGGAGTTGACGTCCAATTCGGCTGCGCAGCGCTCCGATCGCAAGACGCGTGCTGATCTCTCGCTGCCGCGCCGATCCGCGCGCGAGGAAAAGACCGGCGACGTTAAGGCACGCAAGAGACAGCAGCACTCCTGTCGCCGCAAAAAGCACCCAAAGAGGACGCATCAGTGTTCGCCGAATCATCGAGTGTCCCTGCGGAGCAGGAATCACTTCCAGCGTGGAAGCCAGAAAATCGCGTTGCTGCGTCGGAGTCGCTACCGAAAATCGCCGGCTCTGCCTCTGCTCGTCCAGCATCGCCCGGAACCAGGGCTGCAATCCGGCCTTAGCCTGCTCCGCCGAAACACCCGGGCGCAGTTGCCCCAGAATCTGCATCCAGCGCATATCCCGCTGCAGCATGTTCGTTCGGCCAGGATAGGCCGACGCGGCCATCACAGCTGGAATCCAGATCGAAGGGATTTCGCCCAGATCGATTCCCTGAAATGCGGGTGCGGCAACGCCGACCACCGTCATCGGATTCTGGTTGACCAGCACCTTGCGCCCAACGATATCCGGCGCGGCCGCGAATTCATTCTTCCAGAAGTCATACGAAAGAACGACGACTGGACTCGCGCCCGGCGCCCGGTCATCGTCGTTTGTAAACAACCGGCCGAGCGCCGGCTTCACACCGAGCACATGAAAATAGCTGCCCGATACGAGTTCAGCTTCTGTCGGCTTCGGATCGCCGCCTGTCGAAAGATTGACCGCCGTCAGAGCACGGCAGAACACGCCGTCGAACAATTGCTCCTGCTTCGCCAGGTCATGGCAAAAGGGGTAGGTCGTCAGGTTGAAGCTGCCCGACCCGCCCCACCAGTTGCGAGCCTTTCCAGTTGAAAAGAACCAGACGCTCCGGATGATCGACCGGCAGCGGTCGCAGCACAACCTGATCGACCAGCGAATAAATCGCCGTGCTCGCCCCAATTCCCAGCGCGAGCGACAGCACCGCGGTCAGGGTGAACGAACGCTCCCGTACGAAGCTCCTTGCCGAGAACCGCAGGTCGTAGGCGAAATCCCGAAGCCATCGGCCCAGCCATACGTCGCGCACTTCTTCGCGAACCTGCGCCGCCCCGCCAACTTCGACCGTCACCCGCCGGCGCGCTTCCGGTTCCGGAACACCGGACTCGATCAGATCGTTCACGCGCCGCTCGATGTGGTAACTCAATTCGCGATTCAGGTCGCCTTCCAGCTTTCGCCGCCGGAACCAATTCAGGATGTACCTCATTGCCCCGTGCCCTCATCGAAAATTAACTGGACCGCGCCGGTGAGCCTTCCCCAGTTTTCCTTTTCTTCCACGAGTTGCTTTTGGCCAGCGCGGGTGAGGGCGTAGAACTTCGCCTCGCGTCCCGTTTCCGATTGCTTCCACGCCGCCTTCAGCCAGCCCTTCTGTTCCAGACGGTGCAGCGCGGGATAAAGCGATCCCTGGTTGATCTGAACCACGGATTTCGAAATCTGCTCGAGCCGTTGCGCGATGCCGTATCCATGCGCCGGTTCCAGCGAGAGAACCTGCAGGATCAGCATGTCCAGCGTGCCTTGCGGAATGGGGAAACGGGATGGCGGCATCGATACCTCAACCTTCTACCGCTCACGATGCCACAGAATAGGTATAAGGTCGAGGTGTCTAATTAACGAACCGTCACGTTGATCGTCTTCGACACCCCACTCGCGCCCTGCCCGTTCCCGAACGTACACGTCACCGGCTGCACACCCGCCCCGGCCAGGCTCGCCGGTAAGAGCATATTCACCTGATCGAGGCCTGCAATCGTCGGTTGCCGGCCCGCGTACGTCACCATCGCGGTTACGCCGTTCCCGCCGACCCAGCACGTCGATCCCGCAGTGGTGGCGTTCGCAAACCCGGTCCCGTACAACGTCAGATAACCGCCCGCGGTCGCCGAGTAACCCACGTCGAAAAATCCGGGCGCAAAAGGTGCAATCGGCGCCACCAGGCCGCGCGGTGTCCACGCACTCCCCACCCACTCGATATCCACCCACGCATACGGATCAGACGAATTCAAAACATAATTGATCTGCGTCGGCGAAACATAGAGCAGCGGAGCCAGCGTGTCGCTGCCGATAGCGAGCCCTCGCACGTGCACGCGAATCCCGCCGAGCGTCGTCGGCGCAGGATTCGTCGTCGCCACTTCCGTCTTCGGCGCCAGATCGACTCCATACGCCGTCACGATCGACCCAGGCGCGACCGGCCACGTCCCCGTCGCAGCCGAAACACCAGGCGTCCAGAAGCCCTCGCCCGGACTGTCATTCCGCAAAACATAGATCGCCTCGCTGCCATTCTCCACGTCATATGCGACCAGATCAGGCGCGGAATCGCCATCGAAATCCGCGGACGCTATAGCGGTCAATCCAAAGAACACTGGAAAGCGGAACGTGCCGTCACCGTTGCCCGCATACAGCGAACTCCCCGCGACGAAATCCAGTTTTCCGTCGCGATTGAAATCCCCTGCCAGCGTCATCTCCGTCGATAAGGGATCGGCAGACAGATTTGTCTGGACCTGCGCGCCGAACGTCCCATCGCCGCCCCCGGGCACGAAGTCGATCGTCTGCCCCCAGAAATTAATCGATACAGATGGGCCGATCAGATCCGCTCTGCCGTCCCCGTTAAAATCTCCGGTAAGCACATTACGGTTTCTCTGCGGCTGTTGCCCATAATTCTGAATCACAATCTCATCGCCAAAAGTTCCGTCTCCGCGGCCCAGCACAACCGAGAAAGCATTCGAAAGCTGGCGGATCAGAATATCCGGAGTACCATCGCCATTAAAATCCGCAACCGTCTGCACGTCTTCCATCGCGTGCTGCGCGAAACTTCCTGCATTCCGGAAAGTGCCGTCTCCATTCCCCAGCCAGACCGACATCCCGCACACCAGATCACTTTTTCCATCGCGATTGAAATCCCCAACCAATGGGGTACTGCATCCCGCCACCGCGGTGGGCGCGCCAAATGTTCCGTCACCGTTACCGAATTCGATTTGAGATGAAGCCCCATTGAACAGCAGATCCACGCGCCCATCGCCGTTGAAATCGCCGGCAGCGATCGATCCGTTCGCTGCCTGCGCGAACGGCACGATGGGGCGGAACGTCCCATCGCCGTTGCCGAGCAACACACCATTCTGACCCGGCGCCGCCATCGTATTTACCGCGATATCCGGCTTCCCGTCCCCATTAAAATCCGCGACGGCGATGCAATTCGCGCAATTCGCTGAATTACCGGAAGCAATTTGCACCGGCTGGGAGAAAGAAACGGTCTGAGCGAACGCCGCCAGCGGCAGCGCGCAGCAGAGCAGGAACGTGCGTATCATAGGAACCGCACGAAACAGCACGCGTGGGGCCAGCTTCAGTCAAAAGCGAAACAACAATAAAGAAACTGCTGCGAAGCCCCGGACGGCGTCCGATGCACTTCCTTCACATTCTCGATTAACCGGAAATCCGCACCAAATTCCCGACTCAGCGAAGCCGCATCGTAGCGGCAGACATCCAGCCCGCTGCACTTCGTCGGACCCTCCGGTCCGAACGTCGCGATAATCAAATGCCCACCGCGCTTCAGCGAATGGCGCACCTGCTTGACATACGCCGCACGATCCTCCGCCGCCGTCAGAAAATGAAACGCCGCCCGATCATGCCAGACGTCATAGGCACCGGCCGGAAGCTCCGCGCACGTCACATCGCACGCCACCCATTCGACTCCCGCGCCAACGTTCCCGACACGCGCCCGCGTCGTGTCGATCGCAGCCTGAGAAATATCCAGCACCGTGGTCCGCCGGTATCCGCGAGCAATCAGATCATCGACAAGCGTCGATTGCCCGCCCCCGACATCAATCACCCGCGCATCCCGATCCGGCGCATATCGCTCGATCCACGCAAGCGAAGTCTCCAGATGCGGACGAAACCAGCTCACCTGATCCGCCGCCTTCGTGCGATAGACGCGCTCCCAGTGCCGCGAGGGATCCATCAGCGCCGTCCCGGCCGCCCATCCTCCGTCCACCCCCGCAGCGCATAATACTTCTCCCGCGGCTCGGCGGTCCAGCCATTCACCCCATTCTTCGGCAGCCAGTACCCATGCACATACACCAGTGGAACCAGGAACAAGCCAAGCAACACCAGCACGCCCTTCGTCTCGAAGTAATACGACACAGCCGCGGTCGCAGCCAACGCCAGCGCTACCTTCAGCGCCCGCTTCCACACCGGCAGAAACGGATCGAACCGGTAAAATTTCCAGTTCCCGAAGGCCAGAAATGCCCCCATGATCGCGAGGTCCTGAAGCATTTTGTAATTCTCAGAACGGTTAATCCAAACCGCCCTCCCCATCGTCCCACAGACGTGATATCGTTTTTTCTGTCGATCACGTCCAAACCACCGTAACCCAAAATTTCCTCCAAGGAGTTTCAGCCATGGCCAGTGTAATGAGTTCCCCCACGAAACTTCGCGTTCCTCTCTCCGCCACGAAGCTTCTCATCAACAATAAATGGACTAACGCCCTCTCCGGCCGCACCTTCGCCACCGTCGATCCCTCCACCGGCGAAGAAATCTGCCAGGTTGCCGAGGCCGATGCCGCCGATGTCGATCTCGCCGTCAAAGCCGCCCGCAATGCCTTCGAGCGCGGCGCATGGCGCACAATGTCTGCCGCCGAGCGCGGCCGCCTCCTTCACAAACTCGCCGACCTCATGGAAAAGCACGCCGACGAGCTCGCCGAAATCGAATCCCTCGATAACGGCAAGCCGGTCAAGGTCGCGAAGGCGGTCGACGTTGCCGCGTCGATCGACTGCTACCGCTACTTCGCCGGCTGGGCCGATAAGATCCAGGGCAAAACCATCCCGATCGGCAATGATTTCTTCTGCTACACCCGGCTTGAACCCGTCGGCGTGGTCGGCCAGATCATTCCGTGGAATTTCCCGCTTCTGATGCAGGCCTGGAAGCTCGCGCCCGCGCTCGCCACCGGCAACACCGTCGTCATGAAGCCGGCCGAACAGACGCCGCTCAGCGCGCTCCGCGTCGGCGAGCTCATCGTCGAAGCCGGATTCCCGGAAGGCGTCGTCAATCTCCTCCCCGGCTTCGGACCCACCGCCGGCGGCGCCATCGCCAGCCATATGGATGTCGACAAGGTCGCCTTCACCGGTTCCACCGAAGTCGGCCACATCATTATGGAATCGGCCGCGAAGTCAAACCTGAAGCGAGTCACCCTCGAGCTCGGCGGCAAAAGTCCGAACATCATCTTCGCCGATACCGACCTGAACGACGCCGTCGAAGGCGCGCACTTCGGCCTCTTCTTTAATCACGGCCAGTGCTGCTGCGCCGGCTCGCGCGTCTTCGTCGAGGAGAAGATCTACGATCAGTTCGTCGAGAAGAGCGCCGCCCGCGCCAACAAGCGCCGCGTCGGCGATCCCTTCGATCCCGCCACCGAGCAGGGTCCGCAGGTCGATCAGACCCAGTTCGATCGGGTCATGGGATACATCGACTCCGGCCGCTCCGAAGGCGCCAAACTCGTGTGCGGCGGCGGACGCGTGGGTGACCGCGGCTACTTCATCCAGCCGACCGTTTTTGCCGATGTGCAGGACGAAATGACGATCGCCCGCGAAGAGATCTTCGGGCCCGTGATGAGCATCATTCCTTTTAAAGGAATTGAAGAGGTCATTGACCGCGCCAACCGTACGACTTATGGCCTCGCCGCAGCCGTCTGGACGAAGGACGTGAAAAAAGCACACGCCATCGCCCACAGCGTTCGCGCCGGCACGGTTTGGGTGAACTGCTATAACGTTTTGGACAATCGTGCCCCGTTCGGAGGCTTCAAACAGTCTGGAATTGGCCGCGAACTCGGTGAATATGGCCTTCAGCAATATACCGAGGTCAAGACGGTCACGATGAAACTCTAGCGCGGGGAGCGCTCGTAGCGCGCGCAATTTCCGCAGCAGTCTGCGCAGAAAACAACGGCTGTCCCTTCCCTGGGACAGCCGTTCCTTTTTGTCCCCCCACTGGTACTCCAGATGCTTACATATGGGCGGGCATTGTGGTGATGGAGCTCGCATCTTACTCGAAATAAAGGGGGCGTAGAACGTGGAATCCACCTGTGTGTCGTGTTGTTCCACCAATCGGCAGATCAGGGACCAACTCAGGGAGATCGTCAAAAATCATGCGCGAATTCACCTCCCTCTGGAAGAGATCAGTGATACTACGGACCTTTACCGGGCCGGGATGTCCTCTCAGGCGAGCGTGGTTCTGATGATTGCGGTGGAAGGTGAGTTTGGCATCGAATTCCCGGATTCCATGCTGAGCCGTGACGTCTTCAGCAGCATCGAGAATATCGCTTCCGCCGTCGAAACCGTGATGCAGGCTCAACGATGACGGCACGCCTTCGGGCAGTCGACGCGGACCCGGTCGCCACGCCCGCTTTCGAAGAAGCTCTTTCGGCGGCGGAAAAATACGCCGACGATACAGATCGCAATGGGCGTTTTCCCACGGAAGCGGTGCAGGCCCTGCGCGCCGCGGGCGCCCTTGGGTGGATGGTTCCCGAAGAGTTCGGCGGCGCCGGCATGCCGGTCGAACAGATCGCCCGCGCGGTATTCGAGCTTTCCCGGCGCTGCGCAGCGACCGGAATGATTTACGCAATGCACCAGATTCAGGTCGCCTGCATCGCGCGCCACGCCGCCCGCTCGGCCTGGTTTGGAGATTATCTCCGCCGCCTGGTCGCTGAACAGCGCCTGATCGCTTCTGCCACATCTGAAGCTGGCACCGGCGGCGACATCCGCCACAGCATCGCCGCCCTGCGTCCGCAGTCCGACGCGCCCGATGCCCCCCTGCGCTTCGAAAAGAACGCCACCACGATCTCCTATGGCGCGCATGCCGACGATCTTCTGACCACCGTCCGCCGCGGCCCGGAGGCCGACAATGGCGATCAGGTTGCAGTGCTCACACATCTAGCCGGGATGACGCTGAAAACGACAGGACAGTGGGACACCCTCGGGATGCGAGGTACATGCAGTCCGGGCTTTGAAATTGAAGCAGTTTGCTCCGCGGAGCAGGTTCTGCCGGAGCCGTTCTCGAAGATCGCGGCAGAGACGATGGTGCCTTTTTCGCACATTCTGTGGGCGCACGTTTGGCTCGGGCTGTCAACCGATGCATTCGAGCGCGCGGGCAATTTCGTTCGCCGCCAGGCGCGCCAGACGCCGGGCGTCACGCCGCCCTCCGCCCTTCGCCTTTCCGAACTCGCCTCGCACATGGCTGCGTTCCGCGCAACAGTGGAAGATGCCACCGCCGAATACAGCGGCCTCGTCGCGCGCAATGAACGCGCTGTCTGCTCCACCATTGGCTTCGCCGTGCGGATGAACAACCTCAAGATTGCGGCCTCCGAAGCGGCTGTCGAAGCCTGCCAGTACGCTTTGCGCGTGTGCGGCATCATGGGCTACCGCAACGGCGGGCCCTTCTCCATCGGCCGCGCGCTCCGCGACGCCTATTCTGCTGCTCTGATGATCGCCAATGATCGCCTTCATGCAAACAACGCATCGCTGCTGCTCGTACACCGGGAGTCCATCTGAATGACGACGACTGCTGCCGCCCAGCCCACCACGGAGGCCCGGTACATCGAAGAGCTGATTGCCCACGGGCATTTCATTCCCAGCGGCGAGCCCGGTATCTATGGACGCGGTGTGATTTTCGAGCAGGTGCGCACTGGTTTCAGCGCGCTGGTTTCACGTATTGCCGCGCCTGATCGCGCCGAAGCCCCCCGCTTTCCCCCGGTGATTCCGCGCCGCACGCTCGAAAAGGCCGGCTATCTTGGATCCTTCCCGCAATTGTGCGGCGTGATCCACAGCTTCGCCGGCAAAGATGCCGCCGCGATCGACCTCGCGGAACGCGCTTCCAATGGAGAAAGCTGGAGTCACCACCTTTCACCGACCAGCGTCACCATGGTCCCAGCCGCCTGCTATCCGAGCTATCCGGCGATGGCCCAGCGCGGACCGTTGCCGCACGGCGGTGTCTCTCTCGATCTCGGCGATTGCTACGTTTTCCGCAACGAGCCTTCGGACGATCCTGCACGCCTGCAGATGTTTCATCAGCGCGAGCTCGTCCGGATCGGCCATCCGGAAGAAGTCGAAGCCTGGCGCGAAACCTGGATCCGTCGCGCCCGCCAGATCTTCGAACTCTGTGGCCTCGATGTGGCCATCGCCCCGGCCTCCGATCCTTTCTTCGGCCGCAAGGGCAGGCTTCTCGCGAACAATCAGCGCGAACTCGGACTCAAGTATGAAGCAGTCGTCCAGATCGCGACCCCGGGCGGGACGGCTGTCTCGTCCTTTAACCTGCATCACGAACATTTCGGCGCCGCCTTCGGGATTCAGCTCCGCGACGGCAGTGTCGCCCACAGTTCCTGCGTTGGGTTCGGGCTGGAGCGAATTGCGCTCGCCCTGTTCCGCACTCACGGTCTCGATCTTCGCGACTGGCCCCGCGAGGTTCGCCGCCAGATCTGCCCTGCTCCATCGGACGCCTGACGCCACCAAGATGATCAGTCTCTTTGGCCTGGACCCGCTCACTTACAAGCCAGGCGCACTGCATGATCCGGACCGAACCTTTCCGCAAACCAACTGCTATGTCGACCTTTGGATAGAACTCCTTCACGCTCAGGGAATTGCGCCCGAAAGCGTGATGGCGTTCTGCTGCGCGGTCGATTTCGAGGGCGATCAGTGGACCTTTTTCAAGCCGCCGCCGGAAGACCTGCTGCGCCTCCACGGTATTGACGTCCATGAAATGCAGCTCTATCGCCCCACGGCAGATCACGTGCTGGAACAAATGAGATCGGGGCGCACTATGACGCTGGAGGTGGATTCCTTTTATCTGCCGGATACGGCAACCAGTTCCTACCGGCGCCAGCACGTCAAGAGCTCGATTGCCATCGAAGGCATCGACCCGCCGCAGCGGCGCCTGCGTTATTTCCATGGCGCCGGTTACTACGAGCTGAGTGGGGATGATTACAGCGGTGTCTTCCGCCTGGACCGCCATTTCTCCGAAGATGTCCTGCCGCCCTACGCCGAGGTGATCAACTTCCGCGCCGCTCCCCGGCTCGAAGGTGAAGAGCTGCGCCGTGAAGCCATCGAATCGCTCCGCCGCCAGCTGGCGTATAAGCCAAAACGAAACCCGTGGACCGCATTCGGTGCACGTCTCGAAGAAGACCTGCCGGCACTGCTCGCAGGCTCGGACGAAAACTACCACGCCTACGCGTTCGCGACAGTGCGCCAGTGCGGAGCAGCGTTTGAGACGGCGCGCAGTTTCGTCGAATGGTGCGACCCTTCGCCGGAGGGTCATGCCGCAACCGCCGCCGCGGCGCTTGGACGTCAGGTAAACGGCGCCAAGATGCTGCTGTTCAAACTCGCCCGCCGCCGCGCGTTCAATCCAGCGCCGGCCATCGCCGAACTGGCAGGCGATTGGGAGTCCTCCATCGACGCTCTCGACCGTATGGCCCTCACCGTCGAACTAAACGCCGTATGATGGCCTCCTGCGAGATCGAATCGGAACGTGACTCCGTCCCGCTATTGGCGGACTGGGAGGTCGCGCTTGCCGAAACGCCGCACGCGCCTGATCGGATTGGCGATCTTCATTTTGCCCCCGCATCCGTGCCGGGAACGACCGGCCTCGATACCGCCGAATATTGGTTCCGCTGCCGGTTTGATTATGAGGTGGTTGCCGCTGATGAGCGAATTTATCTCGATTTCGGCGGGCTCGCCACTCTGAGCGAAGTCTGGCTCAACGGACGATCGATTCTCGAAAGCCATTCGATGTTTGCGCGGCATCGCGTCAACATCACCTCTCTGGCGCATCGCCGCAATGACCTGCTGATCGTCTGCCGCTCGCTCTCGGCGGAGCTCAAAGCGAAGCGTCTGCAGCAGCCGCGGGCACGCTGGCGCACGCGCGTCGTTACGGAACAGCAGCTTCGATGGTTTCGCGCCACGCTGCTTGGCCGCGCCCCCGGTTTCGCGCCCGGGCCGCCATCTGTCGGTCCCTGGCGGCCCATTGCTCTTGTGCGCGAGCGCGGTCCGGTCATCGAAGAATGGACACGACGCATCGATCCGGACGGCGCCATTCAAGCCTCCATTCGTCTTCGCACGCAACCCGCTGCGGCGCGCCTCGTATCCGGCGAGCAGCTCGTGGAGTTCACGAACGGTGAAGCGACGCTGCGCATCCCGAACGCGCGCCGCTGGTGGCCGCACACCCACGGCGAGCCCGCGCTCTATCCCGTTCACATCGAGTTTCAACTGCACGATGGCTCTACCGTGATCCACAAAGACGTTCCCGCCGCTTTCCGAACCGTCCTTTTCGACCGCGGATTCCACATCAACAGCGTTCCAGTATTCACCCGCGGCGTCATCTGGACTCCGATCGCGAACTCAACGGAAGACGCCCTTCGACGGCGACTCACGCTCCTGCGTGATGGCGGCTTCAACCTCATTCGCATTGCCGGCACCACCTGGTATGAAGACGACACCTTCCACTGCCTCTGCGACGAACTCGGCCTGCTCGTCTGGCAGGACCTGATGTTCGCTAACATGGACTACCCGCTCGCCGACCCTGACTTTCTCGAAACGGTGCGCGCCGAAGCCGAAACCGAACTCACTCGGATCTCGCGCCACGCCAGCACCGCGATGATCTGCGGCAATTCCGAAATCGAGCAGCAGGCCGGCATGCTCGGTCTGGACCCTGCGCTCGGCCGCGGTCCCTTCTTCGCCGAAGATCTGCCTGCCATCGCCGCGCATTGCTGCCCCGGCGTTCCCTATGTCCCGTCTGCCCCGTTTGGCGGCGATCAGCCCTTCCGCACTCGCCAGGGCGTCGCCAACTATTTCGGCGTCGGCGCTTATCTCCGGCCACTCGAAGATGTGCGCCGCGCCGCGGTCCCGTATGCTTCCGAATGCCTCGCGTTCGCCAACATTCCCGAACCCGAGGTCATCGACGCGATGGCCCTCGAAATTCCCGGCGGCCTCACTCCCACTCATCCCGCCTGGAAGCGCACGGTCCCGCGCGACGGCGGCGCCGGTTGGGATTTCGAAGACGTTCGCGATCACTACCTGAAGCTGCTCTACTCACTCGAACCTGCCGGGCTTCGTTACAGCGATCCGCGCCTTTACTGGGATCTTTCGCGTCTCGTCTCCGGTGAAGTGATGGCCGAAGTATTCGGCGAATGGCGTCGCGCCGCGTCGCAATGCGGCGGTGGCATCATCCTCTGGGGCGCCGACCTCGAGCCCGGCGCCGGCTGGGGACTTCTTGACAGCCGCGGTGTCCCGAAGGCCGCCTGGTGGTTCCTCCGCCGCGTCCTCGCGCCGCGCGCCATCTGGATGACCGACGAAGGTCTCAACGGCTTCGATATCCACGTCGCCAACGACAGCCCGGCGCTGCTGCGCGCCACACTGCGCATCGCCCTGTTTTCCGGCGAGCGCAAAACGGATGAAGTGGAACGCGGGATCGCGCTCGAACCTCGCGCCACCGCCGCATATTCGTTCGAAGAAATTCTCGGCCGGTTTGTCGATGTCTCGCGCGCCTATCGATTCGGCCCTCCGGCGCACGACCTCATCACCGCGAGCCTCCATCGCACCCCCGGCGAAAGCGCCTTCGCGCGCTGCTTCCGCTTTCCCGCCGGCCGCGATCTCCGCCGCCGCGATATCGCCGAGATCGGTCTCTCGGCGCAGGCAGCCGCACTGCCCACCGGCGAAATCGAAGTTTTGCTCGGCACCCGAACGTTTGCGAACGCCGTCCGCGTCACCGCACCCGGCCTGCTGCCGGATGACGCGTACTTCCCCATGGAACCCGGCGGTACGCGCCGCCTGATCCTCACGCCGACTGCGCCGGGGCCGCTTCCAGCTGGTCTCATCCTCACGGCCCTCAACGCGGAAGGGCGCATCACCATTCCCGTGGAGAAACCAGCGTGAGCGCCACCACACACTTCTGGTTCCGGTCCGGGGCTTATTCGCTTCTCGCGCACCTCGATACCAATGCCGAACGTGCGCCCCTCGGCCTCGTCATCGTTGCTCCATTCGGATGGGAAGAAGTCTGCGCCTACCGCCCGCTCCGCTTCATGGCGCAGCGCTTCGCTGAGCTCGGCATCCCCACGCTGCGCTACGATCTCCCCGCCGCGGGCGACAGTTCCGGCGATCCCCAGGATCCCGGTCTCTTCGATTCCTGGGTTCAGTCCGTCAGCGACGCAGTCGAGACTGTGCGCGCCGCCGCTGCGGTAGACGATGTCGCCGTCCTCGGCGTTCATCTCGGAGCTATGCTCGCGATGATCGCCTCCGCGCGCGGCGCCAACATCCGCCAGCTCGTCCTCTGGGGACCGGCATCACGCGGCCGCACGCTGCTCCGCGAACTCCACGCCGCTGCCAACGTAGAACGCTGGGAATGCCTCGCCGAAGAAGACGCACCGCGCCAGCCCATGGCCGGCTTCGGCGCGAGCGGCTTCCTCATCGCTCCCGAAACCCTGAAAGTTCTCGAAGATCTCGACGTTTCCGTCCTTCCCTGGCGCGGCAAAAACATGCCGGTGATGCTGCTCTCGCGCGACACGCTGCCGCACGATCCGGCCATCGTGAAAACGCTCGATCCATCCTCTCCCGACACCGCTATCGCCGACGGAGCCGGATACGCCCAGATGATGGCCGGTCCGCTCGACGGCATCTATTCGCCCGAAACCACCCAGGCCATCGCCGGCTTCCTTCTGCGCCGCACCAGCCCTTCCGTTCGCAACGCAGCCGCGCCGGTATTTCCGGATCACCGGCACGCAAATGAACACGTGTACGAAATCGGCGGCGGCGCGTCCGGCATGTTCGGCATTCTCACCGAGCCGCCCGCCGGAACCCGTCGCACGTCGCACGGTCTTGTCTTTCTCAACGCCGGCGGCGTCCGCCACACCGGCCCCAATCGCATGTGGGTGGAATCCGCCCGGCGCTGGGCCGCGCTTGGAGTACCCTCGCTGCGTCTCGATCTCCCCGGTATCGGTGAGAGTGAAGGACCCGAGTCGCTCGATGTCCCGTCGCTCTATCGTGAATTCCTGATCGAACAGATCGCCGCCGCGCTAGATTCCCTGCGGCGCAGCGCCGGCATGAGGCGTTTCACCGTGATCGGACTCTGCTCCGGCGCCTGCTGGGGATTCCACGCCGCCGTCCGATTCCCCAGCGTCCAATCCGCCGTCCTGTTCAACCCCAGCCTTCTCTATTGGGACCCGGAGACCGATCGCCGCCGCATTCTCCCGCGTTTCGGCGAAGGCTTCGGGGGCTGGAGCGAGTGGATGAAGATGGCCGCAACCGGGCTCCGCCGCGGCGGCATCGGCCGCGTGACGAATCGCATCGCCGAGACGCTGCGCCGCACCAACAGCGACGCGTACATCCAGCTCGGCTTCCGCAATCCCGAGCAGGCATGGTCCGCATTGGAGCGAGCCCGCAAGCGCGTCACTCTCGTCTTTCGCGAAGGCGAACCCCTCCTCGCCGAATTGGAAACAGCCGGCCAGCTTCCGCCGCCCGAAAGCTACTGGGCGCGCTGCGTTCGCGTCCCCAACGGCGGCCACACTTTTCGTCCGCTCTGGGCTCAGAAAATGATTCACGATCTGATCGATCGCGAGCTCGCCGAGACCATTCGCCTCTCCCCCGAGCCATCTGTGTTATCACTGGTTTCAGACAGTGCTATCAGCCCACGCGAAAGCCACTCTTCTTGATCAGGGATATCTTCATCTCCCTGCTCTGCTTTCCCCCGAACGCGTCGCTGCTTTCAACCAGCGCGTGGAAGAATTGTTCGCCCTTGAAGGCGAGAACGCCGGCGCCGAATTTCGCAACGAGCCCGGCGCGCGCCGTATCGCGAACGCGGTGAACAAGGGTGAGCTTTTCGAGAAGGTCATCGAAACGCCGGAGGTTCTCGAAGCCGTGGAAGCACTCCTCGGCCCCGAATTCAAACTCAGCAGCCTGAACATTCGCTCCGCCAATCCGCACAACGGATGCGCGCAGCCGCTTCACGTCGATAGCGGAGCGCTGCCGGACGAGCGCGGCTCCTGGGTCTGCAATTCCGTCTGGCTGC
>CAZPZE010000662.1:0-4038 GCA_964590625.1 uncultured Solibacteraceae bacterium | reverse complement strand
GAACAGCAGCGCAGCATGCCGTCTCGGTTCCTGAAGGAGATTCCGTCGCACCTGGTCATTCAGCTCGGCGTACCGGAGGATGAGGGCGACGCGCCGGACACATCGACGCACGTCGATCTTCACGCCGAGCGGTCGACAGTGCGTCAGGAATCGCGCCGCAATCTCTATACGGGCAAGACGTACAACTCACTCGAGAACGTCTCGGAATTTTTCCGCCAGCGTGGCATGAACGTGCCGGTGCACGGATTCGGTGGTCCCGCGGCGAACGTGCCGCCTCCGCCCGCGCCGCCCAAACCGAAGCCGCCTGCTCCCGCTGCGCCTCCGGCGCCGCGTCCGGAAAGCCGGCAGGGTGGGCTGTTTTCGCACTCGGATGAGAGCAGCACGCCGCCCTGGGAGGAACCCTCGATCCAGCGGCGCGCGCAGACGGTTCCCCCGCCGAAGCCACGCACGGCGATGCCCGCCGCGCCCCCGGCCCCCAAACGTCCGGCCTCAACAGGTACAGTAGTAGAGCACCCCAAATATGGGAGAGGGACCATCGTCCGCCGGGAAGGCGATGGCGCGGACGCGAAGATTGTCGTCGCTTTCGATCGCGGCGGATTGAAAAAGCTAGTGGAGAAATATGCAGGCCTGACCAGGGTCTGACGAAAAGACACGATGAACACGAAGAACATTGAATCGACCGAAGAACGTAAGAAGCTGAAGCGCGCGGCCCGCAAGAAGGCGGCCCCGAAAGCGAAGCGCCCATCCACCGTGGCGCGCGGCTCGACGAAGAAAAAGGTCAAGCAAATGGCCAAAGGCCAGCAGGTTCGCAAGCGGTAGCTGGCTTGAACAGGCTCCTGCGCACCCGCGGAATCGATGCGCTGATCGCCGCTTCGGAATCCCCGGAGCGGCGATTGCGCAAAACGCTGGGTCCGTGGAGCCTGATTGGGCTGGGCGTCGGGGCTGTCATCGGCTCCGGCATTTTTATCCTCACCGGTACCGCCGCAGCCGGGCAGCAACTGCAATTCAAGTCCGTACTCAACGCCCCGATCCTCGATCTGATGCTGAACGGCGGCAACGCCGTCTCCACCATCGGGCGGCTGGGCGCGGGACCTGGCATTTCTCTGTCATTTCTGGTGACGGCGCTCGTGTGCGGTTTCGCGGCGCTGTGCTACGCGGAGCTCGCCTCGATGATCCCCGTCGCGGGCAGCGCGTACACCTATGCGTACGCCACGCTGGGCGAGATTTTCGCGTGGATCATCGGCTGGGACCTGATTCTCGAATACGCCGTTTCCAACATGGCGGTGGCGGTCGGGTTTTCGAATTACCTGAATGATTTTCTCGACAACGTTCTGCACTTCCATCTGCCGGCGGCGATTGCGAAGTCGCCGATCGGCCCTGGCGGCGTTCCGAGCGGCAGTTACTTCAACATCATGGCGCTCGTGGTGCTGCTGGTGCTGACCTGGCTGCTGGTGCGCGGGATCCGCGAAAGCGCGAGCGCGAATAACGCGATGGTGGCGGTCAAGATCGCGGCGATCCTGATCTTCGTAATCGGCGCGGCGCACGCGGTGAATACCGCGAACTGGCATCCGTTCCTTCCGAACGGATTTTCGGGCCTGCTGACGGGCGCTGCCATCGTCTTCTTCACCTACATTGGATTCGATTCGGTTTCGACGGCCGCCGAAGAATGCCGCAATCCGCAGCGCGATATGCCGATCGGCATCATCGCGACGCTCATCGTCTGCGCGGCGCTCTATATTTCGGTGGCGCTGGTACTGACTGGAATCGCGCACTGGTCCACCCTGAACACGGACGCGCCGGTGGCCGACGCCCTGAAGCATCTTGGGATGAACCGCATTCGCGGCTGGGTGACAATCGGGGCGCTGGTCGGGATGGTGTCTTCGCTGCTGGTCTTCCAGTACGGGCAGGCGCGCATCTGGTTTGCGATGTCGCGCGATGGCCTGCTGCCGAAGCTCTTCTCGAAAGTGCATCCGAAATTCGAGACGCCGTATGTAAGCACGTGGATCGCCGGACTGGTCGTCGGGATTCCGGCCGGCATCTGGGATATCGATACGTTCGCCGATCTTTCGAACATCGGTACGCTCTTCGCCTTCATTGTGGTTTCGGCCGGCGTGCTGGTGCTCCGAAAGACGCAACCGGACCGGCCGCGATCGTTTCGCGTGCCGTTGTGTCCGGTGATGCCGGTGATCTCGATTATTTTTTGTCTGGTGTTGATGCTGGCCTTGCCGCTGATCACGTGGCTGCGATTTGTCATCTGGCTGGCGATTGGGTTGGGGATCTACGGGATGTTTGGACGAAAGAATAGTGTGCTGGAGAGGGGATGAGATGAAGCTTCGCGTACTTTTTCTACTTGCAGCGTTTGCCGGTGGGCTTTGGGCGCAGAGTCCGGACTGGACCGAGCCGTTTCCGCCGCATAAGATTGCGGACAACCTGTATTACGTCGGCAGCAAAGGCCTGGCGTCGTATCTGATCACGACGCCACAGGGCAATATCATCATCAACAGCAGTCTCGAAAGTTCTGTGCCGCTGATCAAGGCGAGCGTGGAGAAGCTGGGATTCAAGTTCAGCGATACGAAGATTCTGCTCATCAGCCATGCGCATTGGGATCACGATGCAGGCAGCGCCGCGCTGAAGGCGCAGACCGGGGCGAAGTATATGGTGATGGATGCCGATGTGCCTGTCGTCGAAAGCGGCGGCAAGGACGACTTCCAGTACTGGAATCAGCCGAACACGCTGTATCCGCCGGCGAAAGTGGATCGCGTGCTGCATGATGGCGACAAAGTCACGCTCGGCAACATCACGCTGACCGCGCACAAAACGCCCGGCCACACGAAAGGTTGCACAACGTGGACGTTCCAGACAACGGATAAGGGCAAGACGTACAACGTGGTCATCGTCGGAAGCCCGAACGTGAACACCGGATACAAGCTGGTGAACAACGCGAAGTATCCGGAGATCGCGAAAGATTACGAGACGACGTTCCGCGTGCTGAAGTCACTGCCATGCGATATCTTCCTCGGCGCGCACGGCGATTATTACGGGATGCTCGCGAAGTATCCGAAGCTGCAGGCAGGCGGCGCGAATCCGTTCATCGACCCCGCGGGATATAAAGCCTACGTCGCGGAGCGAGAGCAGGCGTTCCTCAGGGAATTGAAGAAGCAGTCGGGAAATTAGAAAGCCGGATATCACTTTTCACCGAGGTCACTGCGTTCCGCATATTGAATAATCGCGCGCGTGAGATCGGTGATTTCACGCGGCAGTCGAATCGAAAGCAGCAGTACGTGCGGCGGGATGTTCGAATGCTCATGCGCCGCGTCCATGCTGAGAATCGCAACTCCTGAGATCGGAAAATCAGTTCTGCCAATGTTCGAATCGAAATTCCCCAGGCCCGCCGCTCCGGCTGGAGTAGTGTATTCAACGACCCTGTCCCCGCGGTAGGTGAGTTTGTCTTGCGGAAAGGCTCCGGAAGGCGGAGCGACATCGTAACCGTACAAGAGTTGAGGCGCGAACGATCGGTATGCGAGAAAGACTCGTTGCATGAGTTCTGCCACGTAATACCGACCGGAATATTCGCCGGGAATATCTTGAGCCTCGATTACGGGACCGTTAAGGCCTTCCCAGCCGGACGAACGCCTGACAATGGGTCGTGGTCCGACGTACAAGATCGCGCCGCCCGAACCGGACACGCCCTGGCAATACCAATCTCGCGGCGCGAGAACGCCGATACCGTCTTCAGACCGGTATAACGCAACCTTCTGCGCGTCCTTTTCACCGATGGGAACCGCTTGAGCCGTGCCCTTGGGGACACCCAGTCTTTTGATCTGGCCGAATGACGGGCAACCTTCAAATGGAACTGACGCCGCCCGCAAAGAGCAGCCGAGCAGCAAAGCCGTCCCTCCGAAGGCAATTGTCAGGAATGACTTCGGTGCCACAGATCTACTGGTAAACTCCCGCCTTCCTGAAATCCCCGGCCTGCACAACCGACACCGTATTCGTAATGCGCTTCCGGAATGCCGCATTCACCTGATCGAGCGTCAG
>CAZPZE010000661.1:0-1623 GCA_964590625.1 uncultured Solibacteraceae bacterium | reverse complement strand
GAACATGTAGCTCGTATTCGCGACCATGAAGGTGAAGTCGGTGATCGCCGGCGAATAAACAGCGCCGCCCGCGCACGGCCCCATGATCGCCGAAATCTGCGGAATCACCCCGCTCGCCAGCGTGTTCCGCAGAAAAATATCCGCATAGCCGCCGAGCGACAGCACGCCCTCCTGAATCCGCGCACCGCCCGAATCATTCAGCCCGATGACCGGCGCGCCCGTCTTCAGCGCGAGATCCATCATCTTGCAGATCTTCATCGCGTTCGCTTCGGAAAGCGATCCGCCGAACACCGTGAAGTCCTGTGCGAACACATAAACCGGACGTCCATTGATCCGCCCGAACCCCGTCACGAAGCCATCGCCCGGAATGACCTGCTTGTCCATCCCGAAATCCCGGCAGCGATGCTCCACCAGCTTGTCGAACTCTTCGAAGCTGCCTTCATCCAGCAGCAATTCCACGCGTTCACGCGCCGCAAGTTTCCCTTCACGATGCTGGCGCTCACGGCGCTCCGCTCCCCCGCCCTCCTCCGCTTCAGCGTGGCGACGCCGGACCTCTTCGAGGCGATTCATAAACCTGAGGGTATCGTATGTCGCTTCGACGTTTCCGATTCCATGTAAACTGAAGGCATGGCGGATGCGGCTATTCAGATCGTGTCTAATGAGAACGGCCAGCCAACGGCCGTCATCGTCCCCATCGAGTTGTGGCGTGAAATCGAATCCGAACGCGAGACCGCTTATCTTCTGAAATCGAAGAATATGCGGTCCAGACTTCTCGACGCCCTGACCCGCGACGACGGGCTCTCCCTTGAGGCTGCCGTTGAGAAGCCTGGACTTTGATTCGGCCGCTTTTGAAGATCTCGCCTGGTGGATTGAACAGGATCGGGCTCAGGCGTTGCGAATTGTCCGGTTGATTCGCGATATTCAGCGCGATCCCTTCCGCGGTTTGGGAAAACCGGAGCACTGAAGAACGAACTCGCCGGATGCTGGTCACGCAGAATCGATCAGGAACATCGGATCGTTTACAAAGTGACCGAAAGCCGTATTCGAATACTCGCGTGCCGCTATCACTACTGACCGTCCGACCTTACGCCGTATCTCCGTGCAACTCCAGCACGTAATACCGGCACGTCCCCGCCCCCACGTTCCTGAAATTGTGCAGATCGTTCGACGCAAAATACGTTACTGATCCCGCATTCGCCCGCGTCACCTTTCCCTGGATGCTGACGTCGATCGTGCCCTCCACAATCACGATCACTTCCTCGTTCACATGCTGATGCGGCGGATGCGAAATCTCCCCCGGCCCGAGCTGCGTCTCATGCATCTCGAGATTGAACCCGGTGTGCGTCGAGCCCCGGAAAAAGCGACGCCCCTTCTTCTTCGCATCTCCCGTATAAGGAATTTGCCCGGTGTCATAGACCTTCGAAGGCAGCACCCCGAGTTTCACCGGCGCGTCCGCCTGCTGCGCGGACGCCGCTGTAGCCAGCGCCGGCAGCAGCAGCCCGATATATCTCTGCGTGAAAAATTCATCGCCTGAATCTCCTCTTTTGATATGCCAGTGTATAGTTTGACAGTATGCCAGTTTCCCTGCGTGACAAAGTCGTTCTTGTGCTGGGCGCGTCCAGC
>CAZPZE010000660.1:0-3238 GCA_964590625.1 uncultured Solibacteraceae bacterium | reverse complement strand
TGCCCGTCCCGCCGAACTGTTTGGGAGGCACGGCATCGATCTGCTCGAATGACGACCAGATCCACTGCGGGCGGCTTGGCGTCTTCACAATAATGTGCAGTCCCACGAGGCCCATCGAGATCTTGGAGCACGCGCCCGTGTTCGGATCCTTCACCATCATCACGCGCTGATAGAAACGAGCCTTCTGGGCGTCGCTGAAGCCATCGAGATCGAGCCAGGCGGCTTTGATCGCGGTCGAACCCATGGGGAACTGCAGCACGGGAAGATCGGGCTTCGGGCTCGGCACTTCCGGCAGATTGGCGCGCAAGTAATACTTGTGGCTCACGATAAAGTCGTACGCGATCTTGTTGTAGAGCGTCTGGTAGTGGACGTACTTGCCGTTCTGCGCGACCAGCGGTCCGATGAGTTCGCCGATGCCGACCTGCCCGATGTCGTCGATACCATTTTTCATCCCCAGCACCATGTCGCCGAACTGCTGGGTGGCGGCGCAGGCGTTGAAGGATGCCGCATCGTATTGATTGAAATCCGTGGGCGCGGAGCCGTCGTCGTGGAAGAGCTCCTGCAGCGACTTGAACGTTTCAAAGACCCGGGGACCGGGGTCGCCGACCTTTTTCGAAGCGTCGGCCACGCCGCGCTTGCCATGCTCGGCTGGCCAGACCATCGCGACGAATTCCTTCCAGGAGAAATCGTCGAAATAATCCATCGGGATATCGGTGTAGCCTTCCGGAATGCAGACATCGGAGGGCGGAACAGGCGAGGAGGCGCTTTGGACGACATCCGCGGGGCAGCCATTGCCGGGGCCCGTTTCCGCCATGCCGGCAAAGACGGCGAGCAGGGCCGCGGCCAGCAGAAGTCGTAACGCCATGGATTCAATATAATACGCGGACCCAAAGCGGATATAATGGCTGGGAAGAACGCGCGCAGGAGGCAGACGCATGTACACTCGACGCGAAATCGGGAAGCTGGCTTTAGGAACCGCGGCGGCGGCCGCACTTCCCGCATCCCGGGTGTTCGCCGTGCCGGAGGCCGCCGTTCAGAGCGTTCGGCTCGGGGCTACAACGTACAGTCTGCGGGATCTGCCGCGCATTCCCGGCAAGGACAATGTCTCCGATCTGATCAAGCCGCTGCAGGATGCGGGCGTGAAGATGATCGATCTGTGGTCGTACAACACAGAGCCCGCCGGGCCGAACACGGGTCCGGGCGCGCCACCTCCGCCGGCCGTTTATCCCATCAAGATCAAAGTTTTCACGCCGGAAGAAATTAAGGCGGCGATGGAGCAGGCGCGGAATCTGTTGCGCGATTTCCGGCTGGGCCGCGTCGATCCAAAGCTCGGCTTCACCGCCGACCACTACCAGCAAATCCGCGGCAAGTTCGATGCCGCCGGGATTGCCGTGACTTCGTACAGTGTGAAGTACGACGATTCGTTCACCGACGAAGAAATCGAGGCGACGTTCCAGCAGGCGAAGACTCTGGGCGCGAAATCGATTTCGGTTCCGGGCTCGGCGGCAGTCCTGAAGCGGCTGGCGCCCTACGCTGAGAAGCACGATATGAACATCGCAGTGGGCGATTTCAATCTCGTGTCTTCCCTGCCCTCGAGGCGTTTCAAAATCAACCTGGATATCGGCGCGGTCACGGCGGCCAACGGTTCGCCGGTCGCGTGGATTCAGGAAAACCACGACGCGATCGGACAGGTGCTGATTACGGACCGCCGCCGCAACAAAGGCAGCAGCGAGCAGTGGGGACAGGGCGATACGCCCGTCAGCGACGTCCTCAAGCTGATCAGGCAGAAGGGATTCACGTTTCCTGTGATGGCCGATTACGAATACATCGGTCTCGGCACGCCCGGCGAAGAGCTGCAGCGCTGCATGGATTACATGCGCGACGCGGTTGCTTAGGCCTGCGCCGTTTTCAGCAGTTCCTCAGCCCAGAGCGCGCCGTTCGGATCTTCTTCGTGCTTGAAGTAGACGTATGCGTCGCGTCCGCCAACGAGCAGATTGCGCACCTGGCTCGCGATCTCACGCCGCGCTTCCTCTGAATAATCGCCCTTTCGCAGCCGGAAATAACCGAAATCCGCGGTAAAGACCTTCGGCACTTCGAGACGCTCGGATTCCGCGAGGCACAGTGCGATGTTGTGTTTCGCCAGGCGGTCGTAGACTTCATCCGTCAGCCAGGAGGCGTGGCGGAATTCGAACGCGAAGCGCATGTCGTTCGGCAGCAGCGGCAGGTAGTCTTCGAGACACTTCACGTCGCACTTGAACGTGGGCGCGAACTGGTAGAGCACGGGGCCAAGGCGGCGCGCGGCGCGCAGAGGCTCGAGCGACTTCAGGAAGACTTCGGTGAAGCTGCCCGCGTCCTTCATTTTCATGATGTGGGTGAGCCGCATGTGGGCTTTGCAGGCGAACGCGAAATCGCCGGAGGTCGCGGCCAGCCAGCCTTCGAGCGTCTTGCCGGAGGGCAACTGACGGAAGGTGTAGTTGACCTCCACACTGTTCAGCCGCGTCGCGTAATACTGCAGGAATCCTTTTGCCGGAACGTCTTTCGGGTAGAAGGCCGGCTTCCACGCGGGATAGGAAAAGCCCGACGTGCCGGCGAAGAGTCGCGCCATATTGTTGATTCATGTTAAACGCTGCCAGGCCCTCGATACAATCGTGCGAGTGACGCCGCCAGACAAACAGCCGCCTGCCCCTTCGGATCAGAACGCCGCCGTAACCGCGAGCTTCCTCGGCTGGACGCTCGATGCGTTCGATTATTTCCTCGTCGTCTATGGACTCACCGCGATCGCGCGGGATTTCCATCGTTCCGATAAGGACATGGCGCTGGCGATCACGGTCACGCTCGGATTCCGTCCTGTAGGCGCGTTTCTGTTCGGGCTGCTGGCGGATCGCTACGGCCGCCGTCTGCCGCTGATGATTGATCTGGTGTTTTATTCGGTCGTGGAAGTGGCGACGGCGTTCGCACCGGGCTACACGTCATTTCTTCTGCTGCGGGCGCTGTTCGGGATCGGCATGGGCGGCGAGTGGGGAGTGGGGGCATCGCTCGCGATGGAGAAAGTGCCGCCGCGGCTGCGCGGTTTGCTCTCCGGATTCCTGCAGCAGGGCTACGCGGTGGGTAATCTGCTGGCGGCGCTTTGCTACTTCTTCCTTTTCCAGCGCTGGGGCTGGCGGCCGATGTTCCTGATCGGCGGATTGCCGGCGCTGCTCGCGCTTTTTGTGCGCACGAAGGTGAAGGAATCGGAAGC
>CAZPZE010000659.1:0-3932 GCA_964590625.1 uncultured Solibacteraceae bacterium | reverse complement strand
CCTTTGACGATCGGCAGCAGGATGGATTCGAGGCGCGGATGCGAGGCGATGCGTTTGTTGAATTCGGTGATGGCGCGGGCGTCGGCGTCGGGATCAGGATGGTCGGGCAGGACGGCGCCGTGGCGGATGAGATTGTCGCTGAGGATCACGGTGCCGGGGTGCGAGAGCTGCAGCACCTGATCGAGATAGCCGAGGTAGCCGGTTTTGTCGGCGTCAATGAAGACGAGATCGAATGGGGCTTCTTTGGCGGCGATCATTTTGCTGAGCGTTTCGCTGGCGGGACCGACGCGGATTTCGACGCGGCTGCCGATGCCGGCGCGGTCGAGGTTCTTGCGGGCGACATCGGCATTGGCCGGTTTGAGTTCGAGCGAGACGATTTTGCCGTTTTCGGGGAGCGCGCGGGCGAGCAGCGTGGTGCTGTAGCCGCCGAGCAGACCGATTTCGAGGATGCGTTTCGCGCCGGAGATCTTCGCGAGCAGGTACATCATGCGGCCCTGGGCTGGGGCGACGGCGATGGGCGGAAGTCCGGCGGCATGGGCGTCGGCCAGGTTCTGTTCGAGCGCGGGATCGGGCGGGACAAACAGGTCGTCGATGTAGGCGTCGATCTTTTCGAGGAGCTCTTCGTTGACTGGTTGGATGGCCATCGAAACTATTGTATGGGTCCAGACCGTGGCAGCGGCGTTTTTCGGGTGGCGAGAGCTACTTCACGTCAAAGTTGATGGTCTCCCCAAACATTCTGCCGGTGGATGCTTCGCGGACCAGGACCCGGCAGACGTAGGCGCCGGGCGCGAGGGTAAATGCGGCCTGATATGCACCGGGAGAGGCCTGCACGCTATCGGCAAGATTGCCGACAATCTGTCCCTGCTGATTATCCACGCGTGTTCTGACCTGGCTGATCAGATCCACGATTCCGGAAAGCGAGTCGAAGGGGATAGAAATCGGCACAAAGCGGCGGTCCGGGGAGGGCGCCATGCCTGGGGCCACGGGATAGACCTGAATCGATGTGTGCTGGTTGGGAAAGGCCTTAATGTTCGATGCATCGGGAGTCCCACGCAGACCGCTCGTCATCGCGGCAAGCTGGGCCAGGTTTGAGGCGCTGCCTTCAAACGTCGCCGACGGTTGCGGATAGAGGATGCGCACGCGGGGAAAATCGCCTTTCGTAAACTCGAATGCCGCGCCACCCTGGTAGTCGTCCAGATATTTGTACCGCCACACTTCGGATGTTCCGCGGTCTTCCTTCTGGTCCGGCGCGCCGTAGCGGACATATGCGTTGACCATTGCTTTGTCCGCGCCAAAGGCCGATTGCGCATAGGCGAGCCGGTCGATGTACTCCTTCAGAGAACCGCCTGCCGGCGGCAAAGGCGACACCATTCCTCTGCCGGGGCCGCCGGGAGCGGCAGGGGACCCAATGTCGATCGGAACAATGGCCATATTCGCTCCCTTGGCCGCGTCGATTGCGCGCTGCGTGGCGGCCTGATTATCGGCGCCAATCCAGTTCGCATAAAGCAGCAGCGTCTTCTTCTGGGGGAACGCTCTCATCATCTTCGCCACGGTTTCGATATTCGTGAGGCCGTCGGCGGCCGGAGCGCCTGCCGGGCTACCTTTGATGTTCTGGATGGTGGCGTTCAGTTCCGCAGGATCGGCAGTGAAATCCTGCAGGACCTGCAGCGTTCCTGAAGAAATGGACATTACGGAAACCACGTCCTGCGGCTGTTTTTGGTTCGCGATGTAACCCGCAGCACTCACCTTCGCGCGATATTGCTGGTCCGCCGTCGTATTCGATAAGTCGAAAAGCAGAACGATCAGGCGACGATCCTGAAAGCGGGTTATCGGGGTGGCGGTTGGGGACGTGGCGGGCGCAGAGGGAGGTGCCTGCACGATCACCGCGGGAGTGGCGACGGATACGGCATCGGGCACTACAACCGGCGGTTGCGCATGGATTTCCGGCAACTGGCCGAAACTGATGAGAACGCCAACCAGGACGGGTCCGCCGACGGCCAGTGCGCCCGCGAACGCGAGTAATGCTTTCCTTCCACGATCTATTGTACGGATTCTGCGATTCAGCATGATTGCCTCGATTCTTCGTCTGATATTCGATCCCGTTACGCCCGACACACAGGCCAGCGGAGACTCAGCGTAGAGCCTGCAGACGCCCAGAATCGCGTCCGCATAGACGTGCGGCGAGTTGCCGAGGTTGAGCACGTCTTCATCGCAGGCGCGCTCGCGCTCATCCACCATACGCGCGCCGATCCACCAGACGAGCGGATGAAACCAGAAGATGGCTTCCACGACCATGTGGATCGCGGCCAATAGATTGTCCCGGCGGCGCACATGGCAGAGCTCGTGCGCGAGCACGGCTTCCAGTTCGGTGGGCGTGAGTCGGTCCGCAATGCCGTCCGGCAGCAGCAGAATCGGTTTCACGATGCCGACGACGCCAGGTTCCAGCAGGCGAGGGACGGAGCGAATCTCCACGGGCGCGGAGATGTCCATTGCGGTGCCGACGCGAAGAGCGCGGCGGATGCGAAACCAGAGCCGGAGCCGTATGGCCGCGACGATCAGGAAACCGGCGGTCCAGAAGCTGAGGAACGCGATCAGTACCCAATCGGTGCGCGCCTGTGGCGCGGCCGCCGCGAATGGCTCGGCCACGGAACCGACGACGAACGCTACTTCAGGCGTGGCGTATTGCGTGGCGATCTGGTGGACGGCGGGAGTCCAGTGGATGTGGCGTCCGAGCTGGATGAGCAGCGCAAACGGAACGAAGAATTTCAGCGAGGCGGCGAACCACAAGCCGAAGCGCACTCTCGCCCGGTTCCGGCGAAATAAGAGCGTGAGCAGGCCGGCCGCGACCGCAAAGAAGGTGGATTGCCAGAGATGGATCAGGAGTTCGGCGATCATTTGACGTCACGCTTCCTTTCTGCTTGCTGTTCGGCGGCGAGCTTGCGAATCGTGTTTTCCAGCTCACGGACATCATCGAGGGTCAGCTTTCCCGCTTCGGCCAACTGCGCCATCATTGGCTGCGCCTTGCCGCCGAAGAAGCTGAGGATTTCGTCGAGCAGCTTGTGGCGAGCGACGTCGCGGGCGATCAGCGGCTCGAAGATATCGGCATTGCTGATTTTGCGAACGCGGCGGAGCGCCTTTTTGCCTTCGAGGCGATAGACGGTGGTCTGGATCGTCGTATAAGCAGGGCGAGGCTCTGGGAAGGCTTCCTGAATCTCGCGGATGGAAGCTTTTCCCTGGGCCCAGAGGGCTTCGAGGATCTGGAGTTCGAGTTTTGTGAGCTTGGGCTGGGGCATTATCCTACTACTTTACGACTGATACTACTATTTCGTAGTAGACAAAGCAAGAGGAAAATTTGCAATCTTTTCGCACAGTACAATTGGGACGTATGGCGCTTGATGACTATAAGGTCGTGATCTACCGAAACCAGCCGTCCGGATGGGTTGCGGAAATTCCTGCGATTAGTGGCTGCTACGCCCTGATGCCGACCCGAGCAGAAGCGCTCGCTGAATTAGAGGAAGTTTTCAGCCTCATTGAGGCAGAGTACCGGGATAAAGGTCAGCCGCTCCCGGCGGACACAACCGAAGTCGTTCATGCCTAGTGCAAAGGCGAATGACTTTCGCCGCTGCGCAGCTAAGCTGGGATTTGTCCGCATCCGCCAAACCGGCAGCCACGAGCGCTGGACGCATCCCGACGGCCGGTCGGTCACGATCCCAATTCATGCCGGGCGCGAGATCGGCCCGCCGTTGTTCAATAAAATTCTCGATCAGCTCGGCATCAACCATTCGACGTTTCTTCAACTGAAGTAGTGCTCGTGGACAATAGAGGTTTCCCATGAGTCTG
Source organism: uncultured Solibacteraceae bacterium (assembly GCA_964590625.1). Classification (GTDB taxonomy): domain Bacteria; phylum Acidobacteriota; class Terriglobia; order Bryobacterales; family Bryobacteraceae; genus BOG-234. The sequence goes on along the minus strand of CAZPZE010000659.1, from coordinate 92 downwards.
CCCGAGGAGTCCGGAGCCGCGTCCACGCCGCTGATGCGGCAGTATCACGCGCTGAAACAGCAGGTACCGAATGCGCTGCTGATGTTCCGGCT
>CAZPZE010000658.1:0-3191 GCA_964590625.1 uncultured Solibacteraceae bacterium | reverse complement strand
TATCGGTCTGTTCGTGGCCGTCCCCGCGGTCTGGATGTACAACTACTTCACCGGCCGCGTGGATGCTTTCGACGTCGAAATGGGCAACTCCAGCTCGGAACTTCTCGATTACTTCGTGAAGCGCGCTGAAGCGAAGGCCGGCGCCCGTAAGTAAGTAAGCAGAGAGCAGGTACCAGCGAGTTGATTGGACTCCCGCGGCGGCGGACACGCCGCCTGTATCAGGCGCTGAACGCGCGCCGCGGGGAAAGTCTGGCCGGCTCCGGGGAATCCACTCAGGAGAAAGCAGAATGAAATTAAAAGCAGCCCCGCCACCGGTAGCGGATATTAATGTCACCCCCATGGTTGACGTGATGCTGGTCGTGCTGATCATCTTCATGGTCATCACCCCGATGCTCAACAAAGGTGCGAACATTAATCTGCCGATTGCCCGCAATCCGAAAGCTCTCCCGGATGCGGATAAGGAAGACGCGGTGAAGGTTTCGATCACGCGCGACAGCCAGGTGTTCCTCAGCCCGGGCCTCGAAAGAGTGAACCCGGAAGATCTGGCCCCGAAAGTCCGCGACCTTCTGCAGAACCGCGCCGATAAGACCGTCTTCCTGCGCGCCGATGCGCGGGCCAAGTACGGCAAAGTGGAAGATGTTGTCGATAATCTGCGTTCCGGTGGCGTCGATCAGCTCGGTTTGCTGGCCGACCAGGACATGACCGCAATCGACCAGAAGAAGTAAAGGATTTTTTCCGCCCGCTCGCGCCAGGCTCCGCACGCCCGGCGTCCGAGACCCGCGGATGACGACAGAATTGGAATTTTAAAGGAGCTACCTGTATGGCAATGGCAGTCGGGTCCTCTGGTGGACCCAAGGGCGATATCAACATGACGCCCATGATCGATATTCTGCTCGTTCTGCTGATTATCTTCATGGCGATTTCTCCGGTCACGCCACACGGCCTGGATGCGCTGGCGCCTCAGCCGCCGCCCCCCAACGCGCCGCAGCAGCCGGATGACCACACTGTCGTCGTCGTCATCGACAAGTCCGGCAAGGTCAAGATCAATGAGGATGACGTCGACTGGAAAGATCTGGAAAGCCGGCTGGTGGACATCTTCAAGCTGCGCGCCGAAAAGGTTGCGTTCGTCAAGGGCGATCCGGATCTCGACTTCCAGGTGATCGCGCGCGCTATCGATATCGCGCACTCCGCCGGTGTCGATAAGGTCGGTCTCATGACTCCAAAGGTGGAGGCTGGTCAATAATGTTCCGTAAGATCCGGACAATCGGATTACCGCCCGCCGGCGCCGCTCTTTTCGGAGCGGTGCTGTGCGTGGCTCTGACAACCGCCGGTTGCGACAAGCTCAAGGCGCGCGACCATCTGAACCAGGGCGTGAATGCCTTCAAAGCCGGCAGCTATTCGCAGGCCGCCGATGAATTTCGTCTCGCCATCGATGCCGATCCTACATTCAGTGTGGCTCGCCTCTATCTCGCCACAGCCTACGAACAGCAGTGGGTTCCCGGCACCGATACGGACGAGAACAAGAAGTTCTGGCAGGCGGCGATGGACGAGTTCAACAACGTTCTGAAAGACGACCCGAAGAACCTTCTCGCCACCGAATCGGTTGCCAGCCTGTACTTCAATCGGGGCAACACGAAAGGCCCCACGATGGCCGATGATATGGCCAGGGCGGAAGACTGGAACAAGAAGGTCATCGCGCTCGATCCGAAGAACAAGCAGGCGTATTACACGCTTGGCGTGATTCCCTGGCTGAACTTCGTTACGGCCGACCGTGAGGCCCGCAACGCTCTCGGCATGCGGCCCGATGAACAGGCTCCTCTGAAGCCGGACGCCAAGGGCAAGACCCTCAAGGCTGATCTCAAGGCGAAGTACTGGCAGCCGTTGACCGACGGCATCGAGTACGAGAAGAAGGCTCTCGAAATCGATCCTCAGTACGAGGACGCCATGTCCTATATGAATCTTCTGATCCGCTACCGCGCTGATCTGCAGGACACCAAGGATCAGTACGCGGCGGATATCAAGGAAGCCGACGTCTGGATGAACAAGGCTCTCGAAACCACGAAAGCCAAGGCAGCCAAAAAGGCCGAGGCCGCCGCGAACGGCGCCGCCGAATAACCTTTCCGCAGTCTCAAAACGGGGCGGCTGGCACGATCCAGCCGCCCTTTCTATTTGGCTGCATTAAAATAAAAGTGTGTCATCAGTTCCCGCGTCCGAACCGGCGCCGGATCCGATCCCTCCCGCGGTTCCATCCGCGATAGTTTCCGATCCGGGATTTCAGCGTCTGCTCGCGACTGTCCGCGAACATCGCCCGAAAGAGAATTTCGCGGGCATCGAGAAAGCCTGGGAGTTCGCTGCCAGCCACCACGCCGGCCAGAAGCGCGCTTCGGGCGAGCCCTACCTCACTCACCCCCTCGCCGTGGCGCAGATCCTGGCCGAAATGCGCATGGATTCGGTGGCCATCCAGACCGGGCTGCTGCACGATATCGTCGAAGACACCTCCGTTTCACGCGAGGATATCCGCAAGCTTTTTGGCGATGAAGTCGCCGCCTGCGTCGATGGCGTCACCAAGCTCAGCAAGATCGACTTCACCTCCGCCGAGGACCGCCAGTCGGAAAACTATCGCAAGATGCTGCTCGCGATGGTGGACGATATCCGCGTCATCATCGTCAAGCTGGCGGACCGTCTCCACAACCTGCGCACGCTGGGCGCCCTGCCGCCGGAGCGCCGCGAGCGGATCGCGCGCGAGACGATCGAGATCTACGCGCCCATCGCGCACCGGCTCGGCATGGGTAAGATCCGCGGCGAGCTCGAGGATCTGGCGTTCGTTCACATGGAGCCGGAAGCCGCGGCCGAAATCTCCAAAACCATCGAGGACCAGCGCGCCGACAACGAAAAGTACCTGGCCCGGATGCGCGCCACCGTCGAAGCCGAGCTGCGCCGCGAGGGCATTCCGGCGCGCGTGCAGGCGCGCGTCAAGCGCGCTTACTCCGTCTACCAGAAGCTGAAGAAGCAGAAAATTACGCTCGACCAGGTTTACGATCTTCTCGGCCTGCGCATCATCACGGATTCCGTGAAGAACTGCTACGGCGCACTGGGCGTGATCCACAACGAGTGGCGGCCGGTGCCGGGCCGCATCAAGGATTTCATCGCCATCCCGCGGCCCAATCTCTATCAATCTCTGCACACCTCCG
>CAZPZE010000657.1:0-7457 GCA_964590625.1 uncultured Solibacteraceae bacterium | reverse complement strand
ACTGGCTCAGGCGGAGGAGGTGGCGGAGGCGCCGGTTCCCGCACAGCTTCGGCCGCTTCCGCGCGCAGGCGTTCGATCAAACGCTGGACTGCGCGGTTGCCCGCCGTTCTCTGCAGCCGCAGAATCAGTTCGCGCGAGAGTGGGGGCCTGACTTGCTGTTTCATCGCGGCTGATCCTGATCGTTGTCGCGTGCCGGCGCGGCTGGAATCTGCCGGTGCGCCGCCTTCTCCTGCCGGAAGATGCGCCGCGCTGCCGCCGAAGGATCTTCGGCGCCCTCAGCTGCGCCAGCCTTGGCCGCCGCATCGCGCGCGATCTCGCACCCGCCGCAGCAGAACGGATCGATCTCCATCTGGAAGAAAGCCGGAAGTGCCGGGCCCGGACGAAGCTCACTCGGATTCCCAAACGGCCGTCCGAATTGCTCAGTCCCGATTCGAAGAACTCTGTGCCGAGTCCGGCGGAACTGATGGCCGCCTGCCTCACGTGGGAATCCGAAGCCGAGGCGAAGGTTTTTCAGCGTGATCGCCGGGCAGCACCGTCCGCCCCGGGTGATTCCTGACATCACGCGGTTGCCCTCAACTCGATGAGCCGGATCATGGAACGGCGATATCCGAGCGGTCGATTGCATTTTGCCTCCTTCCCCGATGTCCCGCTCATCGCCGCGGCAGAGAGTGCTTGCCCGGAGGATGACGGTCTGATCTGGGCCTTCCGAATTGCAGCGCCTGGTCAACGGACCATGCGTCACATCCGATATTCCGCGAAACGGCCCTACTTTGGCTTCGTTACTTCGGTCGGGTGTTTGCTGTGATCCGCTGCGGGTTTGGGCGTCCTGTTCGTGTCCTCTCCGCTGCAGGGCCACCAATACGAACCGAAGCTCAGCACCTGACGCCGGCAGTCGCATTGCTGAATCGTGACGTTCCCGTTGCCATCCACAGTGAACGACGCCAGCACAACCCAGGGCTCAGCCGGACAGGGTGGGCAATCGGGCGGCGGCCCCCCTCCGCGTGTGAACTCAGGCGGCTGCGCGTTTGGCGTCGGGCAGTGGTCCAGAACGCAGATCAGATAACTGTCGCGATAGCGCGTGTATTCGCAGGCGCTGTCTTCACAACCACAGCCCCCAGCCGGCACCCGCACCAGCCCGGCTTGCGTCTCGACGTATTTCACCGCGATCCACTGCGTGGTCGTGGCGGTCTGTACAGGCTGGGCCGGCTGGCAGCCGTTGCCGCGCGGCGCCGGCGGCGGGCCCGAGATCCGCACCTCCACGCACTGGTCGGTCTCGATGTAAATCTCATCCCCGTAAGGCCCGAGAATATAGCCGCTCTTGACGATCAGCATCCACGGCTGTTTGGCTTGGATTACGGTGGCGCCGCAGACAACGCCCCATCCGTGAAGCATGCGGTTGTGCCGCCTCGCCTTCTCGCGGAAGTAGTCCTGCTCCAGAGTCATGTCGTCCGGCGTCACCAGTTGCCGTGCGTAGTAACGCGGCCGCTCGTTGGTTTCCGTATTGCCCTTCAACGCGCGGTGGCAGTTGCAGGGTTTAATTGCGGTAGGGGTCATAATCTCTCCTGTGTCCTATTGCTTTCCGCCCCGGATGCGCGGAGGCAGGTCGCCGGCCATGGCCAGCATGATGTCGAGCAGCATGTCGTTCGAATAGACAATCGGCCGGATCCCGATATCGATGTCGGAAGGCTGGATCGGGTCGTCGCCGTTTGGCAAATGGATGTTGGCGAGCGGAAAGCAGCAATCAGCCGGCACGTCGGGACACCCGCGCGTCACCGCCTCCACGAGCGCACTGTAGTTGATGCGGCCGTTCAGCATGAAATCTGGAACAGACGACGCGAGATCAACCTCCGGCGCTTTGCCTTCCCTGATCTCGAGCGTGTAGCGTTCCTGAATCGAAGAGGCCGAACACGTCGTCGGATTGCCGCAATCGTCCACCATCACCGGAACCGGATCGCTTTCGCACTGGTTGAAGCAGATCGCAATGTTCACGTAATCCCGCTTGTCGCAGTCGGCCTCAGTGGCGGCGGTCTTGCCCTGATCCTGCGGCGGCTTCGCCTTGATCGGCTGGGGATCGCTGTTGCGGGGAACAATGATCTCGCGGCCGCAGCGGTCAATACCCGCCCCCGGCGTCACGATGACCGCGCGCCCCTGCGTGGCGGGAATAACGTCGAGTCCGCAGAGCACGCCGAATCCCGTCACCAGGCGGTTCAGCATCCAGCGTTTGCCGTTGAAATAGTTCTGTTCCAGCTCAAAATGGAAAACGTCGAGAAGCTTTCCGTAGAAATACCTGTTGCGCACGAAGGTATGAATGCTCCCTCGTGACTTCGTGTCCTGAATCGCTGACTTCATGCCTGTCTCCTCACTATTCGAGTCTCAAGTTCCTGCCCAGCCGGACCTCGCCTGCCCGAGGCGACGGCGCGCCGCTCAATCTCAGACCGCCCGCATCGCGCGCCACGCCCAATCCCGAGGGCCCCGGAACTCCACCGACTATGGCGTCGATGCCGGTCCGCGCCTGGAAACCAACGCGCATTGATGCTTCCAGGATCGAAAGACGCCACATCGTGTGCGCCGGCTTTTCACGCTCCACGATCGTTCGAACCAGTTCGAGACGCGCCGGCGAGTTCACCTCGGCGCGGTAAACCTCGACAATGAATTGATCCGCGGTGCCGTCAAACAGCGGCTCTCCGAATTGGTCATCCTGAATCAGATACGAATGATCCAGAACCGCAGTCGAGCCGAGAACCGCGCCGCCCGGCCGCATCGAAGGCAGATGAGTAGTCGCGCCCAGTTGTGGCGTGACCAGGGTTGATGGCGTGCCGGAGCACGTCGTATCCGCCGGGAAGCCCCAGAATGAAGCCTCCGAGATCGGCTGGACGATATTCGCGTGCACGCCTGCGTCTTCGAGCAGCGCGAGCCGCAGGCCCTCAGCCGTTCCCCGCCATTGATAGCGGCGGAATGCTCCGGCGATGGCCGCGCGGATACGAGCGATCGGTTCGCCCTGATCGACTTCGACGGCCAGCCAGCTTGCCAGCCACGGTAATGCTTCCGCCGGCACTGAGTCGGGATTGAAATAACGGACGAGCGTGTCCATCTCGCCTTCAACGTCATCGAAGATGCCCTGGAAAAGAGCAACGAAACGGCGGAGAAAATCCGCGGTGGATGCGGGTTCCCGATAGATCGCCGGCAGGTACGGAAAGTAGCCGGCAACATTGAAGTCTGCACGCATCTGCGTCAATCGCACGGTCGCTGTACGATCACCGCGAAAAATCGCACCGGCAAACAGAAAATTCGCTTTGTCGCCCGCGAGAAGAAAATCTTCAACGTCATTCGGCAGCTGGATCCATCGTGGATCGCTGAACGGGTCGGCAGCGTTCGGATCAACCGTCGGAGTGGTGCTGATATTCGAGATCGAATAGTAGAACTCCACGTGCGCACCGGGAGCGTCCTGCCTCCAGGTACGGAGGCGGTTCCAGACCGCCGGGCTGGTTCCGCTCGAAATCGCGTCGCTCCACAGAACCCCGAATGGAAGGAATGCCTTCCCAGGAGTCAGTTGCACCGGCCCCACCGCAGCGGACGGCAGTGCGATGATTTCCGGACACGCGAGCGCGGCTGCAGGACCGTCGTAACCCGCCGCATCGCCCGCAAACGGGAATCCTGGCGTGCGTTCGAAGCAAAGTATGCGCCGCAGATTGTCATCGCCTGCATAGAGAACCGTCGCGCCCGCAGCGAGCGCGGCCACCTGCGTCATCCCGGGATACTGTATTGTTCCGAGCGAAGCGCCCCCCGCGTCGAACACCTGAATTGCCTGGCGGTCGAGATCGAAAACGAAAACCTGCGTGTCCGCTCCTTCGCCCCCTACAGTCAGTGCGCCGGGATGAGGGACAAGCCCGCTGATCTGCAGGCGGTTCGCGAATGATGCATCCGCTTCACCCGTCCGGCGGAACTTTCGCACAAGCCGATGACCGTAATCGAGTACATAAAGGTTGTCATCGTCGTCGACCGAGATCGTCCACGGGTTGTTGAACAGGCCGGGAGCCGGAACTTCAGTAGCGTCTTCCGGACCCCACACATCACGGATCGTCAGCGTATTCAAATCGAGAAACAGAATTCGGTGATTACCGCTATCCACAACAACCAGCCGCGCGGGATCGTCGAGTATCAGCAGACCGCGTGGATTCTTCAGCGGCGGCAGACCGCTCGATTCGGTCACACAAGTGAGCTTCGTCAGACCGGTTGAGCAGCCGCCGCTGGCGTAGATCAGGTTCTGATCGGGGTCGGTGTAGAAAATTCGTCCCGAAGCATCCACCGCGATGCCGGCGGGAGCCGCGGGCGAAGCCACGCCACTGAGATCCGGAGGAGCGCCCGTTGTTGCTGGTGACGACAGCAACTGCAGCGCGCCATCACTGCTCAGGCCGAGCCCGCTCCAGTGGAAATCGAGCCAGCGGTTCTCCCGATTCAGGTAACGAAAATTATTCGGCAGCGGCAGCATAGCGGTTCAGCTTTCGACTCCCATCCAGACCACGTACCAGTTCTTCAACGCGGCCGGCAGTGCCGCGGCGATTTTGGTCAAATCCAGGTTCCGGTCGATGAGGATCGCGGGAATCAGCAGAGACATCGTGAAACCGGTTACCGCGGGCGAGTCCACGCGCACGAAGCCATCCAGCAGGAGCGTGGAAGTCACGGCGTTGATCGTGATCTGAACGGAACGGTCGCCTACCACGTTCGCGAAGTAGCGCGGCGCAGAACGGAACTGCGCCGCCGATGTATCCACGCTGAGCGACACAGTTATCCCGAGAGGCGTCGGCGTCGCGGTCCATGTGTTCGCCAGCGCCGCGGTGTTGCCGGCCGAAATAAATGGCTGCAGCGCCGGGCGGGCATTGCGCCGCTCCGCAACCGAAAGCGGCTGGTTGAGCTGGCAGTTCAGAACTTCGGCACGCGCAAGGCGAATCCGGTTGCCGCTTTCGATGTCCTGATTCAACGCAGCCAGCTTCGCTTTGCGATCGGCGCTCAGGGCCGAAGGCGAGCCTGTCGGATCGCTCGTCGGCACAAGTTCGGCCCAGCAGAAGACAGGCGCTTCACGCAGCCGTACCGCTGCGCGCGAAACGCAGATGCCATCCCTGGTTTCTGTCTCCTTGAGATCCGAGTCTGCCGGATAGGAGACAACCAGGTCGTAATACACCGCATTGCCGCGCCCGTCATTTGCGACCGGCGGAACCTGCAGCGCTGTCGTGTTTGTGAGCACGATCTCCTGCCCCCGTGAATCGATGGCGTAGCCGGGCTGGACGATAATCTGGCTGTCGCCCTTGTTGCCGGTGACGGCATATCCGCTGCCGACGCCCGCCTGATGCAGCGTCAGATTGTGCAGGCAGCGCATCGCGCGGTTGAATTGTTCGAGATCCTGCAGATCGGAGGCAAGCAGCCGCTGGCCGTTGAAGAACTGGATGCGCTCGATCGGTGTACTGGACAGAGTTAGTGGCATAGGCTCCTCATCATGAAGCGCTGCTCCCGCAGGGGCTGGGCTTGGTTGTCTGTGTGGGGCACGGTCGGGGCATGGGATCTGGGTTTTGGCACGCGAACCAGCTCACGTAAACGTTCTGGTTGCGCAGCAGATCAAGAGGCGACCCGCTGGTAAGCAGAACCGACGCCGCCAGATCTTCGGGGCGAATGACGGCGGCGCCGGGCGCGTTTTCCACTCGCAGCAAAACGATCTGGCGGGTATGATCGATCGCTTCCACAAACGCGAACATCGACGCGGTCTGGCCCTGCAAACGGTCCAGCCCAACCAGAAGCGCTTCGTTGCCCGGCGTCAGGTCTGCCGGCAGTTCCTTGAGCCGCAACTGAATCCACGCCACGCTTGAAGCGGCGAGACTCGCGGCGCCGATGTTGTCATTCACCATCAGGCCGTCTATGGGCGAGAACAGCGTCAGATCCGTTCCGGCGACGGCTGTCGCAAACGAGATGCTGCGTACCGGCCCAGGCTCACGCCAGCCTGTTACGTTCGCCAGAAAATCCCCCACGCGTGCGCGGTTGTTGGCGTCGAGCACGACTTTACCGGCCGACGTGCCGGGCGTGACATCCACGGTTCCGCTCATCGTTACGATTGACAGCGGATCGCCCTCCGTGAGGCCCGGTATCGTGTCCGCGAGCTTCACCTGCGCTTCATTTGAAGCCGCCACGATAGCGATCCCCGAATGCGCCGGCATCGAGCCGACCACATCGCCCGCGCTGATCAGACCTGGCGTATCGACATGGATCGTTCCGTCCTGGTCGATGCCCTGCACGGTGACGGTTACAGGCATCGAGCACAGGGCGAGAATGCCTCCCGCCTGCAATGACGGCATCGCCGGGCTTAATGTCAGCGACGTTCCGGCGGAGGCAGTAACGGTCGCGACAGCGACGGCCGAATACGAATCGTCCAGTTGCGCCACGAAGGAATGCAGCGGGAAGATGGTCGCGTTGGCTACCGTTATCGTGGCGCCGCCGTTGGTTGTGCGGATCACCGTCGCGCGCACGCGATAATCCGCCGCGCCGATCGTGTCGTTCACAACCAGCCCGGCAATATTGCTTTCGAGCGTCAGCGATTTCGAGGAAGAGTGCACCGAATTCACTCGCACCGGCTCAGACGACGCTCCGCCGGGCAGCACCTTGGCCACCATGTCTCCCGCGCGGAACAATTTCGGCTGATCCACCTGAATCTTCACTTCCCCGGCCGAACTGTCGACGCTCTGCACCGTCCCGCCTTGTTTCAGCGCCGCGATGTGCAGGCCGTTGATGCCCGCAATCATCGGACTAAGCGTCAGGATCTCGTTGTTCGCCCCGGAGACGCCTGTGATCTGCGCGGGCGTGAAATTTTCGACCGGGCTATCGACGCAGACGACGGTATCGTTCACGTTGAACAACTCCGGATTCTGAACCGTGACAGTCGTCGCCGCGGCGGCTATTACCAATGAAGGCGTCTGCGCAATCCCAAGGCTGTCGCCGGTTTTCAAGTCGGTGATCGGATTTGCAAGACTGAGTTCGCCCGCGTCATCGATATCGGCAATCGTGGTAGGCCGCGACGTTGCCGAAATGGCGCCAAGTTTTGCCACTACCTTGCCGGTCTGAAAATTGCCAGGCGTGTCGACGCTCACCGTCATACCCGTCACATCGGACGCTACTTTTGTTACATTCGCCAGACGCGGCGGATTGCCAAACGCAACCGCCGTCGCGGCGGTCAGCCCGGGTATCGGATTGTCGAGTGTTGCCGTAGTTCCGGTTAGTCCTGTGATCACGGAGACTGCGGATGCCGTCGGCAGGAGCCGTGCCACCCAGTCGTACTGGACAAATATATTTCCCGATGCCAGGCTGATCTTGCCGCCCGACGGCGTCTTCGCCACCTGCGTCAGCGGCGAAACGATATCGAACCCTTCGCGCGTGATACGCCGCATGAACAACCGGAGAATGAACGAATCGGCCTG
>CAZPZE010000656.1:0-1599 GCA_964590625.1 uncultured Solibacteraceae bacterium | reverse complement strand
GGGATCGCGATGGCCTGCGCGAATGCCGGTCTTGAGGTTCTGCTGCGCGACGTGGAGCAGGCGGCGGTCGATCGCGGGATGGAGACGATCCGGCGGACTTACGATATTTCGGTCACTCGCGGCCGCTTCACGCCGGAGGGTGTGGCGGAACGGATGGCGCGGATTCATCCGCAGATTGACTACACAGGTTTCGAGAACGCCGACGTCATCATCGAAGCCGCGTTCGAAAACATGGCGATCAAGAAGAAGATCTTCGGTGAGATCGATGCGATTGCCAAACCGGATTGCGTGCTGGGGACGAACACGTCGACGCTGGACATCGATGAGATTGCGTCGGTGACGAAGCGGCCGGAATCGGTGGTCGGGCTGCATTTCTTCAGCCCGGCGAATGTGATGCGGCTGCTCGAAATTGTGCGGGGCGCGGCGACTTCGAATGAAGTGCTGGCAACAGCGCTGGCACTGGCGAAGAAGCTGAATAAGGTTGGAGTGGTGGCGGGGAACTGTCCGGGGTTCATCGGCAACCGCATGCTGTTCCCCTATATGTACGAGGCGCAGTTTCTGATCGAAGAAGGAGCATTGCCGCAGCAGGTGGATAAGGCGCTTACCGATTTCGGCATGGCGATGGGGATTTTTGCGGTGGACGACATGGCCGGGATCGACGTCGCGTGGCGTGTGCGGCAGGAGCTGAAGCACTTCGGCGAACCGGGCGTGCGGCGTCCACAGGTGCAGGACAAGCTGTTCGAGATGGGGCGCTACGGGCAGAAGACCGGACGCGGCTGGTATGTGTATGGGGCGGATCGCAAGCCGGCGGTGGATCCGGAGGTGACGGCGCTGATCGAAGCGGCGTCTGCGGCCGCAGGTGTGACGCGGCGCGCGTTCACGGCGGAAGAAATTGTGGAACGCACGATTTATGCCCTGATCAACGAAGGCGCGAAGCTGCTCGAAGAGGGACATGCGCTGCGGGCCGCGGATATCGATGTGGTTTACATCAACGGGTATGGCTTCCCTGCCCGGCTGGGTGGTCCGATGATGTTTGCGGATCAGACGGGGCTCGCGGAGATTGCGGCGCGCGTGGCGGAGTTCCATGCGGTGTTCGGCGATAGGTGGAGCGCTGCACCGCTGCTTGTGCGGCTGGCGGCAGAGGGGCGGACGTTCCGCGATTACGACCGGGAGCGAGCGCAGGCGTGAGGGCAGTCCGGGTGATTGGGGCGGCCGCGGAGTTTGAGGATCGTCCGGATGGGACGATTCTGGTGCGATCCCCGCGCGCGCTGGCGGCGTATCCGGATAAGCTCACGGAGCGGCTGGATCACTGGGCTGCGGTAGCGCCCCAGCGGACGTTTCTCGCGCGGCGCGGGGCAGATGGGGACTGGATCCGGCTCAGCTATGCGGAGACACAGCGGCGGGCCCGCGCGATTGCGCAGGCCCTGATCGATCGCGGGCTCTCTTACGAGAAGCCGCTTGCGATTCTCTCGGGCAACAGTCTGGAGCATGGGCTGCTTGCGCTGGGCGCGATGTATGCGGGCGTCCTGTATGCGCCGATCGCACCGGCGTATTCACTGGCCGTACAGCAGTTCGATACGCTGCGGCACCTGTGGGACA
>CAZPZE010000655.1:0-2166 GCA_964590625.1 uncultured Solibacteraceae bacterium | reverse complement strand
GCTTCCACCAGGCCTTCGAGCTCAATCAGCAGCACGGCGGCGGCGTCTTTCGGATAACCGGCGTGGGTGGCGTCTTCCACCATGCGCAGCATTTCGCCATCGAGCATTTCGACCGCGACCGGCGTGATGGCGCGGGCGGTGATTTCGGCGACGGTGTTGGCGGCGTCGCCTGGCTCATTGCAGATGGCGAGGATCGTCTTCACGCGCTCGGGCTGCCGCATGAGGCGCACGATAATTTTCGTCGTCAGCGCCATGGTTCCTTCGGAACCGGTGAGGAGACCGATTAGATCGTAGCCCGGCTCGCCGGCGGACGTTGTATGGACGGTGCCATCCGCCAGCACATATTCGAGCCCGAGGATGTGATTCGTGGTGACGCCGTATGCGAGCGTGTGCGGGCCGCCGGCGTTCTCCGCCACATTGCCGCCGATGGTGCAGGCGCGCTGGCTCGAAGGATCGGGCGCGTAGAAATAGCCGAACGGCGCCACGGCGGCGGAGATATCGAGATTGACGACGCCGGGCTCAACGGTGGCGCGCTCATTCGGGATATCGATATCGAGAATGCGGTTCATGCGGGAGAAGCCCACCATGATGCCGCCCACGCGCGGGATGGCGCCGCCGCTCAGGCCCGTGCCGGCGCCGCGTCCGACGAGCGGGATGCGATGTTCGGCGGCCAGTTTGACGATAGCCGCGACCTGCTCGGTGCTTTTCGGGAAGACGACGACTTCGGGACGCGACTTATCCACGCTGCCGTCGTACTCATAGAGCGCGAGATCCTGGGAGCGTTCGAGAAGCGCGTTTTCGCCGGCGATTTCGCGGAGTTTGGCCCGCACCTCATCCGGCACCGAATACCGGACGGCGGGCGCGTCAGAGCAGAGACTCGACATGTTTCAGCATCTGCGGCGAATTCCAGGGCTGCTCGGAAATGAACTTCTCGATGACCTTGCCGTTCTGGTCGATCAGGTAGCTCTCCGGATACTGGATGGTGCCGTAGGAGAGATTGATCTTTTCGTCCGGGTCGCGCGCGGTCTGGTAGGCGAGCGGAAAGCGCTTAAGGAAAGTCTTGTAGGCGCTCTCGTCTTTGTCGACGCTGACGCCGAGTACGACCAGGCCTTTGGGCGCAAGCTCGCGGCTCATGTCATTGAGGGCGGGGATTTCGTCGATGCAGGTGCCGCACCAGGTGGCCCAGAAATTCAGAAGCAGCAGTTTGCCACCGAAATCGCGCGCGGTGAAGGTGCGGCCGGAGTCGGCGGTGATGGAGAAGCTCGGGGCGGTATCGCCCGCGTTCACGACGGTCTCGTGAAGCGAATGATATAAGGCGCCGCAAAACGCCACCATCATCAGGGCGAGCGCGGCAGGGAGGATACGATCGACTTTCATTGCTTTTGATCTGCTCTTCTATAATTCTAGCTGGATCGGGGGCGCTGAGGGCCGGATTGATCATTTCGAAGAAAGTGGAGTTTTCGGCGTCGCATATCTGCCGGTCGCCGCAGCTGTCGGAGGAGGAGAACCGCCGGATTTACGGGGCGGCGGCGAATCCGCAGAGCCACGGGCATAACTACGTGGTGGAAGTGGCGATTGAGGGCGAGCCGGACCCGGTGACGGGGATGATTCTCGACCTGAAGCGGCTCAAGGATCTGCTCGAGGAGCGGGTGCTCTCGGTTTACGACCATCGGCTGCTGAATCGCGAAGTGGCGGCGTTCGGGGACAAGGTGCCGACGGTGGAGAATATCGCGATCGATATCTGGGAGCGGATCGAGAAGGATATCGACGCGACGGGCCGGGCGCGGCTGTATTCCGTGCGGGTGCAGGAGACCGAGGACCTCGCGGTGGAATACCGGGGCGAGAGATGACGGTTTATCTTTCGCGGCGATATCGGTTCACAGCGGCGCACCGGCTGCATGCGCCCAGCCTGAGCGATGCGGAGAATCGCGCGATTTACGGCAAGTGCAACAATCCGTTCGGGCACGGGCATGATTATCAGGTGGAAATCACGGTGGCCGGGCAGGTCGATCCGGTGACCGGGCGCGCGGTTTCGCTCGATGCCCTGGATGCGCTGGCGCTGCGGGAGGCCGTGGAGCCGTTCCGCTATCGCAATCTGAATGAAGAAGTTGCGGCGTTTCGGGAGGCAGTGCCGACCACGGAAAATCTGGCACGCGAAGTGGACCG
>CAZPZE010000654.1:0-1980 GCA_964590625.1 uncultured Solibacteraceae bacterium | reverse complement strand
AACGCGCCTCAGCGTCCCGGCTCTGATGGGTTCCATTATGTGTATGGGAATCGCGACCGCGAACAGCATTCTGGTGGTCGCTTTCGCGCGCGAGCGGCTGACGCATCACGGCGATCCGCTGCAGGCCGCGATTGAAGCCGGGTTCACGCGCTTCCGCCCGGTCATCATGACCGCGCTCGCTATGATGATCGGCATGGTGCCCATGGCGATGGGTTTCGGCGAAGGCGGCGAGCAGAATGCGCCGCTGGGTCGGGCCGTCATCGGCGGGCTGCTTTGCGCCACCATCGCGACCCTCTTCTTCGTTCCCTCCGTATTCAGCCTCGTGCATGGACTGCGCCGTCATTCGGGCGCCCCCCCGGTGCGTTCGAGCCATGATCCGCTGCATCCCAGTCTGGAGCCTATTCACTAATGATTGAGCAAGCCACGAGCGCCCCTGAACGAGCCGCCGGGCAGCCGCCTTCGGAACCACCCCGTCGTGTGGGTCCTGTCGCCATCATCTTTCTGCTGGCGGTAGCTGTGGCGCTCGGCTTCATGATCTACCGGGGCATCGGGACGCGCGTTTCGGCGGAGGCGAAGCTCGAACAGACTACGCATGAGGCGGTCGCGCTTGACGTGGCGGTGACCCATCCGAAACGCCTGACGGGCGCTCAGGAAATCATTCTGCCCGGGGATGTGGAGGCTTTCATCGACGCTCCCATCTATGCGCGCGTAAACGGTTATCTGAAGAAATGGTATTTCGATATCGGCGCGCGTGTGCATAAGGGTGACGTGCTGGCGGACATCGAAGCGCCGGAACTCGATGCGCAGTTGCTTCAGGCGCAAGCCAACCTGGAGACCGCCAACGCCAATCTCGCGCTGGCCAAAACTCAGGCGGCCCGGTGGCAGGATCTGATCAGGACAAATGCCGTATCGCAGGATGAGCTCGACCAGAAAGTCGGCGCATTCAATGCGGACAAAGCTATCGTCGCGGCCGACGAAGCCAACGTCCGGAATCTGCAGGAGCAGGTCTATTTCGAAAAGGTGATCGCGCCATTCGACGGCGTCATCACTGCCCGGCGCACCGATGTGGGCGCATTGATCGCTGCCGGCTCCGGAGGTGCTGCCAGCGAGTTGTTTCATTTGGCGGCGATCGACCGTCTTCGTGTCTTTATCGATCTGCCGGAGCAGGATCGGACGTCGGCGATGTCGGGCGCTACCGCGTCGATGTATCTGAACGAATTTCCAGATAAGAAATTCACCGGCGTCATCGCGCGCAACTCAAACGCGATCGATCCTTCGGCGCGCACATTGCGCGTCGAAATCGACGTCGATAATCCCTCCGGGCAGCTGCTGCCGGGCTCGTATGTGTCGGTGCATCTCAAGTCGGCAGGCGCTGCCAATCCAATCGTGATTCCGTCCAACACGTTGTTGTTCCGTGCGGAAGGTTTGCGGGCGGCGGTGGTGAGAAACGGGAAAGCGGAACTGCTGCCGGTGAAGGTCGGCCGCGATTTTGGCGAGTCGCTTGAAATTCTGGATGGGCTGAAACCGGACGATACCCTGATCGTCAATCCGCCGGATTCGATTCTTCCCGGCGCGCCGGTCCGCGTGATCCCGAACTCAGGGAAGTAGCCTCTTTACTGTTTCGAACGTATCGGCTTCGCTCGCCGTTTTGTCCGTGCGGTATCGCTTGACGCGCGCGAAACGCAGCGCCATGCCGCTTTCGTAGCGCGGGCTCACCTGAATATCGCCGTAGGCGATCTCGACCACGATTTTCGGTTCCACGTAGACGGTATGGCGGTCGCGCGAAACTTCGAGCTTCAGCAATTCTTCGGTCTGCCACCGCAGCATTTCGTCGGTGAGGCCTTTGAACGTTTTTCCGAGCATTGCGAAGCCGCCCTTTTCCGTATCGCGCGCTCCCAGATGCAGATTGCTCAGCCATCCCTGCCTGCGGCCGCTGCCCCATTCCGCCGCGAGAATCACCAGATCGAGCGTATGGACCTT